>DGNZ01000034.1 GCA_002389175.1 Rhodospirillaceae bacterium UBA4479
CTATTGAGCGCCTCACCAAGAGCACCTGTTTCAGCGACACCAGCGACGATATCGCGAATATATACACCTGCCGCAATCGCAACGCCTGTGGCCGTCGCGTGAACCGCGCCCCATGCCCCCATCGCAATGCCACTATTGCCGTCCCGTGCCAATGACATCGCTGCCGTCATGGTGCCTACAACGAACAAACCACCACCCAATCCGATGAACATCGTGCCGATCCGAAATAGTGTGGGCGAGTCGACGGGTGCCGAATAAACAATGGCGCCAAAAGCAAACATGCCTACGACAGCACCGTAACCAGCAATTCGGTAACTATCCCCGCCACGTGACAGGCTCCGAGATGCAATCGCTAATCCGATCAATGTGCCGCCCGCAAGGAGCGCCGTCAGCATCGTGGTTGCGCCAACGGAAAGACCCAGAACTTCGCCGCCATAAGGCTCCAACAGAATGTCCTGCATACTGAAGGCCGCTGCGCCGATACCAACAGCAACCAACAAACGAACAGACCGACCAGCCTCGCTAAAGGTGCGCCATACTTCACCAAATGTAGGTTGTTCTTTATCGTGAGATGTCAGTTCGGGGTCACGTGCTTCTTGTTTCCAAAGCGCAATGAAGTTCAAAACAATTGTCAGAACAGCAGCACCCTGCACAACCCGGATCAGTTTGATTTCGTTGAAATCTTGTAATAGCGCACCGAGCACCAACGCACTGACAGTCATCCCAACCAACAGCATGACGTAGAGCAACGCGACAACACGGGGGCGTTTATCGACTGGTGCCAAATCGTTTGCGAGTGCCAATCCTGCGGTTTGCGTCAGGTGCATACCCGCGCCCACCATAAAGAATGCAAGCGCGGCACCAACTTTACCCCACTCTGCCGACCCCCCCCGAACGTCGCCGGACAGAACCAGAAGCGCAAATGGCATGATGGCAAGGCCACCAAACTGAAGCAAAGAGCCATACCAGATGTAAGGTACCCTGCGGACACCCAAATATGAGCGTCGGGTATCAGACTTGTAGCCAATAAATGCGCGGAATGGCGCAATCAGTAATGGTAACGAAACCACCGTAGCTACGATCCATGCTGGAACGGACAATTCGATGATCATCACGCGGTTCAGCGTCCCCGTCAGCAACACCACCGCCATACCGACACTGAACTGAAACAGTGACAGTCTGAGAATACGCTTCAACGGCAGATCTTTTGACGCCGCATCAGCGAACGGCAAAAAGCCCGGCCCAAGCCGTCCCCAGAATTTCGATATGGCTTGGTATTTGCCCATCAGACTTTTACCAACTCCTGCGCACAAGAAAGATAGAAACCGCTGTTGATTTGGCTATGACGACCAATGTTCCAGCCTTCGAATTTATCGTGATCCGTCACCGTCTTGTGCACCGTTTTGGATGCAACCGGCACAATCGATGGCGAACGATTACCACGCGGGAATATTTGCCCAACCGTGTGCATCGCCATCAGTAGTGGTGTCCGTGGTGCGTGTGTAAATATGATCGACGTCGAAGTCCGCGCGGAGAGCCGACCCAGCATCTCGATCAAATCGGGTGTGCGGTAATGGATCATGGAATCCATCGCAACCACATGATCAAACGCACCGTGACGGTCATCTAACATGTCGCCAGACGCCCAATCAATTCGACCAGAACCTATATCTTTGGGCAGACGTTCTTGCGCCAGCTCAACCAACTTTGGTGACAAATCAATTGCCATTACGTCGGCGCCCCGGCTCGCGGCCTCAATCGCGAATGCACCGGTCCCACATCCTGCATCCAGAATGCGACGCCCCGACAAATCATCCGGCAAATACCCAAGTAGTGTGTTCCGCATGCGATCGCGACCAGCGCGGACGGTTGCCCGGATTTTACTGACAGGGGCATCGGACGTCAGCTTGCGCCACGCCTCGACAGCAGTTTTGTCAAAGTACGTCGCGACTTCGGAACGTCGTTGGGTATAGGCCGAAGTAGGCATCAATCGAACCCTAAGAAGTCAAAGATTTCACGGTCCTTCATCGGAACCGCGGGTAGAGGCTCCACGCCATCCCAAAGGATTTGAGCCAGGTTCATGTATTCGTTTTGAACAGCTTCGAGCGCTGGTGTTGGATCCATTTCAAACAGGGTCCGCTTGCGCAAGCGGCTGCGGCGAATTTCATCCAAGTCCTTGAAGTGCGCCAGACACTTGAGGCCAATCGCATCGTTGAAACGATCAATCTCGTCTGTTGCAGCACTTCTGTTGGCGATCACACCACCAACACGTACTTGGTAGTTTTTCGCCTTGGCTTGGATGGCTGCAACGATGCGGTTCATCGCAAAGATGGAGTCAAAGTCGTTTGCCGTCACAATCAAGGCGCGTTCTGCGTGCTGCAGCGGGGATGCAAATCCACCGCACACCACATCACCTAGAACGTCAAAGATAACGACGTCTGTGTCTTCAAGCAGGTGATGCTCTTTCAACAGTTTCACCGTTTGACCGACCACATAACCGCCGCAACCCGTGCCTGCAGGTGGGCCGCCAGCTTCGACGCACATCACACCGTTGTAGCCTTCGAACACAAAGTCTTCGACGCGGAGTTCTTCGGAATGAAAGTCCACAGTTTCCAATGCATCGATGACTGTTGGCACCAAGCTTTTGGTCAACGTAAACGTGGAGTCATGCTTTGGATCGCAACCGATCTGCAAAACGCGTTTGCCGAGCTTTGAGAACGCGACGGATAAGTTTGATGAGGTCGTGCTTTTGCCGATCCCACCTTTGCCGTAGACCGAAAAGACTTTGGCAGAGCCAATGTCCAAATCCGGATCAAGCTGGACCTGAACGCTACCAGCGCCATTTCCCCCAGATTGACCGGCGGGTCCGTGATTTTTTGGGCGTGTTAGTTCGTTCATGCTGCTATCTCTCCTTCGACACCTTCAAGACGATCTTCAAGCTCCTCACTCACGGACCTGAGTGCTTCGAGCGTTTCGTCATCCGGTGTCCAATAATTCCGTTCATGGGCTTCTAGTAATCGGTTCGCGACCCCAACAGAGGCCTTAGAATTTAGTTCCGCCAAACGCTTACGCATCTCAGGATCAAGCATGAACGTTTCGGTCAGTTCCCGATAAACCCAGGGATCAACCTGGCCAGTCGTCGCAGACCAACCAACGGTATTCGTTATGTGTGCTTCGATTTGACGCACACCTTCATAGCCATGTTTAAGCATCCCTTCGAACCAAGCAGGGTTCAGGGCACGGGTCCGTGTTTCCAATGAAACCTGCTCACCTAATGTGCGAACTGTTCCATCACTCCGTGTTTGGTCCCCGATATAAACGGGAACGTTATTTCCATTCTCTTTGGATGCCGCGCGGGCGATCCCACCTAGAGAGTCAAAGTACTGATCAAGGGTCGTAACCCCGGTTTCAACGCCGTCCAGGTTCTGGTAGGCCGCATCGACTTTACCCAGCATGCCTTGGAACAATTTTTGGTTCTGATGAACGATACCGGTGCGGGAATACCCAAAGGATTTACGCTGCGTGAATAAATCACCCAACTCATTCTCGTCGTCCCAGCAGCTATTTTCGACCATGTTATTCAGGTTCGCGCCGTAAGCACCTTCGCCGTTGCTGAACACCCGAAGTGCCGCTGTTTCGATATCGCAGCCTTCACGTTCCTGCGTTGCCAATGCATTGCGCCGAACAAAATTCTGATTTAATGGCTCGTCTGCTGTCGCAGCCAGGTACGCCGCCTCGGCCAGCATCCGCATTTGCAATGGAAGCAGATCGCGGAATATGCCGGACATTGTCATCACGACATCAATGCGTGGACGACCAAGTTCTTCTAATGGAATTAGTTCAGCCCCGGCGACCTTGTTGAAACTATCAAAACGCGGGCGTGCCCCCATCAATGATAAAGCTTGGCCAATCGGACCGCCTTCTGATTTCAAGTTATCCGTGCCCCAAAGCACCATCGCAACGGTTTCAGGCAGTTTACCGTGGTCGTCGATATGCCGATCAATCAAGCGCGTTGCCTGTTGGGCACCATCGCTGATCGCAAAACGACTTGGTATTTTAAAAGGATCAAAGCCGTGGATATTCCGGCCTGTTGGCAGAATTTCTGGGGATCTGATCAAATCTCCGCCAGCAACAGGTTCGATGAAGCGACCATCGAGGGCGCGGAGCATCGCGCTTCTCTCGCCATCAAGATTGATATTCACATCATGCTGAGCAAGTTGTTCATATGCTGCAAAGGCATCATCTTTTGGCTTCACGCCATCCAGTTTCGCAACCGCTTTTACATCCTTGCCGGAAATAATAGCGCTGATTGCCTTGTCAGAAATTTCGATGTCGCTTGATGCACTGGCAATGGCTGAAAGATATCCATTGCGGGCCTCGTCATCGAGGGTTTCGCCAACAATGTGCAGGCCATCTGGGATCAGTGTTTCTTCAAGTTCAGCCAGTCTTTCCGCGACCAATGGAACTTCGATCTCTCCGTCGCCAACCCATACTGGCGTTTCTCCAACCAATTCCAGGGCTGCGGCTTGGGTTTGAATCAGGGTCGCAAGTTGCACGCGCTCATTCTCATGCGACGGATCGCATGCGCGCCAGCGATCAACCGATGCCTTTAAATCCATCAATTCGTTGTAGAGGCCCGCGCACCGGAGAGGTGGCGTCAAATAGCTGATCAATGTTGCAGCACTGCGGCGCTTGGCGACCAATCCTTCGGATGGATTGTTGGATGCATAAAGATAGAAGTTTGGCAGATCACCAATCAAACGTTCGGGCCAACATGAAGATGACAATCCGGTCTGTTTGCCGGGCATAAATTCAAGCGCGCCGTGTGTGCCAAAATGAAGCGCCGCATCAGCACCGAAATCATCGCGCATATAATTATAAAACGCTGAGAAAGCATGCGTAGGCGCAAAACCTTTTTCAAACAGCAACCGCATCGGATCACCTTCGTAACCAAAAGCTGGCTGAACGCCGACGAAGACATTTCCGAAATGCGCACCATATATAAAGATCGAACGGCCATCCGTTTGATGAACGCCCGGCGCACTGCCCCACGCGGCCTCGATTTCTTTTAGGTGCGGTTCGCGGCGCACATGATCATTAATCGATACATGTGCCGCAACGTTTGCCTCTGATCCATATTTGGATGCATTTCCGGCAATCACACACTGACGCAAAGCTTCTGAGTCTGCAGGAATTTCAACGTCATATCCATCTGCTTTGAGCGTTTTGAGTGTGTTAAACAGCGATCCAAAAACATCCAGGTTCGCTGCAGTCCCCGTCGCCCCAGCATTTGGTGGGAAGTTGAAAATAACAACGGCGATTTTCCGGTCTTGTTTTGCTTTATTGCGCAGCGAAACGATTTTTTCGACCCGACTTGAGAGCAGTTCAACCCGCTCCGGATGGGCAACCATCGATGCGCCGGAAGCCCCCCGGCCTCCGAACACCATCGAACCGGTTGCCCCATCTAGCTCCGGGAGAGCGACCATCATAGTAGCTTCGATTGGCAACAAGCCGAAGTCAGACTCTTGCCATTCATCTAATGTCTGAAACTCAAGTGATTGCGCAGAAATATACGGGACGTCTAAATCACCCAGCATCTCGGCGGCAGCTTCTGGATTGCCATACGCGGGTCCGCCAACGAGCGAGAACCCTGCCAACGAAATAATGGCATCGACGACGGGCTTGCCATCTTTCATCAAAAACTGATCAACAGCCGGGCGAATATCTAAGCCGCTTGAGAAGATCGGTAAAACGTTTACGCCGCGCGCTTCAAGCGACTTAATCACACCATCGTAGTGCCCCGTATCGCCAGCCAAAACATAGGCACGCATCAACACCAGCCCGACGGTTCCCTTGGGCTTCTTCACCGCAGGAATGTCAGCAGAGTCTTCGGTCATACGTTTTTTCAACGTCGGGTGATATAGACCTGCATCTGGGTAAACTTCTGGGTCAGCAGCAGGGAAATTACCTTTGAGGGATTTCCGAGGCCCAGCTGCATATTTGTTCACCATTTGGCGAACAAGCGCCACCAAGTTGTTATCGCTGCACGACAACCAGTACTGCATAATCAGGAAATACACGCGCACGTCCTGAGCAGAACCGGGGATAAATTTCAGCAGTTTCGGCAATTGACGGAGCATCCGCATCTGGCTTGCGCCATCACTGCTGCCGTCTTTTTTCTTGCCACGTAAATTCTTTAAGAACTTGAGTGGGGTGGACTCTTTCCCGCCCATTTTGAATTTGCCAATTTTCGTCAGGCCTACCACTTCGGTGGCAGACATGATCGCAACCATGGCATCGCACGCTTCGCGACGATCTTTTAGTGCCTGCAAGATAGGATTAATGTGATCTTCGATGAACAGCATCGACACGAAGATGATGTCACCTTCGGCGATATCCTTGAGACATTTTTCAAGCGCTAATGGATTATTCGCCCAATCAGTTGCCGCATGAGCATTGAGTTCCAGCCCTGACATGTCTTTTTTCAACAACTTTTGCGCGCGCATGACGGTCGACGACATATGACTATCGAGCGTGATCAGAACAAAGCGGAATGGTACTGCTTTATCTTCCATAATGGGCTTTCGCATCATAAAGTGTCTCTATTGTTATTTGCATGACGCCGCGTTCCGCAGCAAAGTTTTCGGTGTTCCTGCGTGCCTTTCCTCTTACGAAAAATGGTATTTTCTTCAACTCAGTCTGTGCTTCTGATGTCCAAGTCACATTCTCGTTGGCGGGTTCTGCGATTGGAGTCACATCAGATGTTTTTATTTTCGCAGCCCCTTCACCACCTAAGTGTGACGGACCGTGATCAGCACTAAATTCAAAGTCCTCGCGGAACATGCCGATCAAATGTTCTTCTAAGCCCATCATCAATGGATGGACCCATGTATCAAAAATGACGTTCGCACCTTCAAATCCCATTTGCGGGGAATAACGTGCGGGGTAATCCTGCACATGGACGGGGGCGGAAATGACCGCACACCCAATTCCAAACCTTTTGGCAATATGCCGTTCCATCTGCGTACCCAGAACGAGTTCTGGTTGAAGCTCTTCGATGGCCGATTCAATTTCCAGATAATCGTCTGAAATCAGCGCTTCTAGACCCAGGGCTTCTGCAGCATCGCGAACGTCGCGCGATTGTTCACGGCTATAAGTGCCAATGCCGACAACTTCGAAGCCGAATTCTTCGGTTGCAATACGTGCGGCTGCAACGACATGTGTCGCATCGCCAAAGATAAAGGTGCGCTTGCCAGTCAGGTAAGATGAATCGACAGACCGTGAATACCAAGGCAAACGAGACGGTGAGCCTTCAAGAATATGGCTGGCATCCAGTCCAGTGAGCGCTGCAATTTCTTCAACAAATTCACACGTTGCACCAAATCCAATCGGTACAGTCGTCACCATCGGCTGCTTGAACGATCGTTGAAGCCACTTTGCAGCCGTTTCACCCAGCTCAGGATACAGCACGATATTGAAATCAGCATCAGCGAGCTTTAACAAATCTGAAACTGCGGCATCAAGTGGTGCTACTACATTGACGTTCACACCCAGCTCATTCAGGAGCCTTGTGATTTCAACGACATCATCGCGATGACGAAAGCCTAACGCCATGGGACCCAGAATGTTACAGCTTGGCTGCGCACTCATTTCCCGCGGGGTCGCGGAATCGTATGCCTGCGCCTGTCCATGGCAGATGTGGCGCACCAAATGATAGAAGGTTTCGGACGCACCCCAGTTTTCCTTGCGCTGATAAGACGGCAATTCAAGCGGGATGATGGGCACTGGCAATCCGAGCGTTTTAGATAAGCCACCCGGATCGTCTTGGATCAGTTCTGCAGTGCAGGACGAGCCGACGATCATTGCGGCGGGCTGAAATCTCTCGAACGCATCGCGTGCTGAGCGCATGAATAATTCGGCGGTATCGCTGCCAAGATCGCGCGCCTGGAATGTCGTATAGGTGACAGGTGGGCGCTTATTGCGACGCTCAATCATCGTGAACAACAGATCGGCGTATGTATCGCCTTGCGGCGCATGAAGAACGTAATGCAAATCTGTCATGCCAGTTGCAACGCGCATGGCTCCGACGTGCGGCGGGCCTTCATATGTCCAAAGGGTCAAATGCATGGCGTTATACCTTCAACCGTTCGCGGCGCCCAAGGGGACGCTGGAACAATTCGGCCAAATCACCAGCCTGCTCAAATCCTTGGATCGGCGTAAACACCAGCTCGATAGACCATTTGGTCGTCAGGCCTTCGGCCTCAAGCGGATTCGCAAGGCCCATTCCACAGACCGACAGATCAGGGGCCGCGTCGCGACAACGATCAATCTGCTTATCGACGTCCTGGCCTTCGCTCAGCTGAACGCTCTCGGGCAACAACTCGAGTTCCTTGGCCAAGTGCTCGCGGTGTAAAAACGGTGAGCCAACTTCGATCAACTCCATCCCCATTTCGCGGTTCAAAAACCGTGCAAGAGGTGGTTCGAGTTGAGAATCGGGGAAAAAGAAAATACTGCGTCCAGACAATGCCGGAATATACTTTTGCAATGCATGGGTTGCGCGCTCTTTGGGTTGCGCAATCGCCGCAGCACAGGCTTCAGCAGAAACCCCCATGGCAGCGGCGGCGGCTTCAAACCACAATGTCGTGCCTTCGACGCCAAGCGGGAATGTTGCTGGCACGTATTTCGCGCCACGCTCGTTTAATTCACGGGCGGTATCCGCCAGATAAGGCTGAACCAGAATATATTGGGTTCCGGGACCAACGCTTGGCAATTCGGTGCTTTTACGCGGCGGAAAAAACGAAACATCTTCG
>DGNZ01000400.1:0-322 GCA_002389175.1 Rhodospirillaceae bacterium UBA4479
AAGCGCTGGTACATCACCGTCGGCATGGTGGGTCTGTTGTGCCTGATCCCGCTCGCGATCACATCGACCAAGGGATGGATTAAACGGATCGGCGGCAAGAACTGGAACAAGCTGCATAAGATCGTTTATGTCGCGGGTGCGGCGGCGTGCCTGCACTTCTTTATGATGCGCAAAGGAATCCAGCTTGAGCCGATCATCTACGGCGGTATCTTCATCGCCCTGATGGCGATCCGGATGATCGAACCGATGAAGCGAAAATTGAGGGCGACCTGATCAGGGTGGCTCAACCTCAATTAATACAAACTGCATGCGTGCCCACTTG
>DGNZ01000400.1:455-3114 GCA_002389175.1 Rhodospirillaceae bacterium UBA4479
ACAAGATCCCGGACCAAGTCCGGGACGGTTTTCGTCGTGGTGACTCAGCAATGACAAAAATTTACGCTGAATTGTAAATCCAATAAAAGAGGGCGGAGGTGCCGGAAGGATATAGACATCTCCGCCCCAACAGGGGAGCAGCGATTTGAGGGAGCCCGCGCTCTACCCTGATTTTCAAGTCACGACGGATACAATCGAGTGAAGCCGTCGCGCACTTTGGCCATCAGCGCAGGGTCTTGATCACGCCAATACTTCGGATCTTGCATAAGTTTCCGGAGCGCCTTTTCATCCAAATTCTCGGACGATGTGTCGGTCTTGTTATCGATACCCGGCTCGTCCGATGCCATCATGCGGTGCAACGCGAGCACCCCGTCGAAAGACTCAGACATGGCGTCCATGACGTCTTCGGGCAAATGCGCCTTGCCCCAATCGCTGAGTTGTCGCGCGACATGGGCCCAGCGTTCCTCGCCGCCGAAGTATTCTTCTAAGCGACCTTTGACCTTTTCGGCTTTGATACGCTGATCGCGGTTTTCAAGTTCGGGCACGACGTAATGCGTGGCCAAGTCATAAACCAACTGGGCTTGATCGTTGGAAAAGCCCGCTTTGTGCAGGACAGCGTTGACCTCTGGGTCCGGTGTCCGGTCGCCGCAGTCCAGGCAGTAGTCTTCATGTGATGCGGGCACAGCGTTCTTTCTCGAACTGAACTGGCGTTCCAATTCTTGATATGAGCGCCACAGTCGTTCGGTGTGGATGGCACCTTTTTCTGAATCCCAGAATTTTTCCGGGATGTCTTTGGGGCGTGGTTGTTGCGACAATGATACTGATGTTGCGTCGGTTACGGCGGGGTTCGCCTTTGCTATCGTTTCTTTGGTCGTGTCTTCAATGATGTTCGTCATGGTTCTGTCCTTTTAGTCTTCGGATGATGGTTCGTGTGTAAGGGGGCCAATGCGACTGCGATGGATCAGCGACGAGAGGTGCTGCACCAATTGGCGTTGGCCTTCGAGGTGACGGAGATGTGCATCATCGACACCGGGACCGAGGGTTCGTTCCACCGTGATGGCGCGTAGATAACCCAGCAGTTGACGGCCATCCGCGCCGGCGAAACATGTTGCCGCCGACTTCGCGAGCGCTGCTGGGTCGGGCCGTTCTGCAACGGTAGATGGGTCAAGCGGGTCCATGATCATCCCCCACAATGGGCGATGTTGGCACGGTCGCATCGCCCGGAGCGCCACTTGCCATTTCACCGAATGCATCGGTAATGGCGCTCAGGAAATCAGGTTGTGTTGGGTCCAGGGTTTGCGCCGATGGGTCCCCGATTTCTAGTTCTTCGGGGTTTCGCAGCAGGTCGGCTGGAACGCCATAGACCGACGCCAAATGTCGCGCCGCCTTGACCGGGTCGAGGAGTTGCAGCGCCTGTGGCCCCAGCAGATTGACCTTGGTCACCCACTCCGCCATTTGCGCCGCTTCACGTTGTGCACGATGACGGGCCAGGGGTGATGTGTAATCAAGTTCGATCACGCGACCGTCGATCTCAAACTTAGCGATCTCTCCTCGACGCTGTAGGATCGTAACCGCACGCAACGCCAATGGCGTCAGCAGTTCAGACTGTAACCGTCCATATGTCTTACCTAATAAGCGCGCCATATCCATGGAACGTTCGATAACCTCGGTCGCGGACATGTTTGGCTTATTCGGCTGTCCGAGCATATCCACCATCATGGCGTGGCGAATGCGTTCACGCATTTGGTCCAAGACGATGTTGGATAAGTTCATATCGTTCGCTGGCTTTAACGGGGTTAAGCCCGCCGACCCAACGGCCTTGGGGATAATGGTGCCCGGTTCCAGACGAATGGTCGCGGGGTTGAGGACCCCATCATCATCCGCTTGCCAGATACCGGTAACGGCGATGGCCGCATTTTTTAATATCAGCTCAACCACTTTGTTGGCGGTCTTGATATCGGGCAATGCCTTCATCACCGGGGATCGGCCATAAACTTCACCGGGCGCTTTGAGCCACCTGAAATTGATGAACGGTGACGTCCGATAACTTCCCGTTTTCAGAACCGCACGCGCCCCGTTTTCAAGGGCATCCGCATCACGCACAGCGACATAGTCGTATCCCTTTGCACTGGGGACCACGGCTTCGATCACGATGATTTTTTCATCATTCATTGTGACATCTTGGAAGTCGTTTTCTGTTCTGATTGCACCGTCAGGGAATCGTTCATTGAATTGCTGGGTGGTTAGTTCTGATCGACGAAATGTCGCATCTAACTGACCGCCGATGCTTTCTTCGAACACCACATTCGATAGAGGGACAGCCGTAAATCGAAATGCCGAGGCTTCTCCAATGGGGGCTTCTTCGAACATCAAACATGCTGTGCCCGCCGTCACCAAATCCAAATAGCACTGGTGCATTTCAACGGCGAAGTTCGACCGATCAAAATGTCCCTGCAAAATCTTAGCCGCGCGTTCCAAGGCTTCGGTCATGCCGTGATGGGCATCTTCTGGCGCGTCCTTACCAGGCTTGAACGCGAACCATTTGGACCACGGTGGCGTTAATTCTGATAACAGGCTTGCTGATAGTTGATCGACCGCATCGCTGGCCGTCGCATCAAACAGCCGGGTGCCTTTCTTTTCGCCGGGCGTACTCCCCGTG
>DGNZ01000427.1 GCA_002389175.1 Rhodospirillaceae bacterium UBA4479
ATTCGTCATCCCCGCGAAGGCGGGGATCTATGTTACTTATCGCGGGAATTTGCTGATTAGAAGCGCTTCTTGGTAAATTTTAGCTATTGGTTTTACAGATATATGGATCCCCGCCTTCGCGGGGATGACGTGATAAGGCGAAATTAAATAACCACAAAGCCATTGATCGAAGACCGCGCATCCCGTTTTATAGCGATCTTCAATTTATGATTTCCCGAGGAGCCAATTTAATGAGCCGCATCGTTTACGTTAACGGAGAGTATGTCCCTGAAGAAGACGCCATGATTTCGGTGTTCGATCGTGGGTTCTTGTTTGCTGATGGCGTCTACGAGGTATCGGCTGTCATAAACCGCAAGCTTGTTGATAACGACGCCCATATGGCGCGTTTAGCGCGGTCGATGAATGAGCTTAAAATGACACCCCCTGGAACGGCCGAAGAAATCGAAGCCATCCAGCTTAAACTGATCGAAGAAAATGATCTAAACGAAGGGGTGATTTATCTGCAGGTCACCCGAGGCGCTGCGGATCGCGATTTTGCATTCCCCATCGATGCGACGCCGTCGCTTGTGATGTTCACGCAGGCCAAGTCGATCACATCAAATGCCGTGGCTGAAAAAGGTATTTCAGTAATCACCGTTCCGGACATTCGCTGGAAACGCCGGGACATCAAAACTGTCGGATTGCTACCCGCATCCATGGCGAAGCAAGCCTCTGTCGAAGCGGGTGCTGGCGATGCCTGGTTTGTTGAAGACGGCATCGTCAACGAGGGCAGCTCCAACAATGCGTTTATCGTGACCCACGAAGGCAAGATCGTAACCCGGCACTTAGGCACAGAAATTCTGCACGGGATCACGCGCAAGGCTGTGATGGCGTTGGCTGCCCAAGAAAACCTAGAGGTCGAAGAACGCGCCTTTACTCCAGAAGAAGCCTATGAGGCCCGCGAGGCATTCTCGACCAGCGCATCGGCGTTCGTGATGCCGGTGGTAAAGATCGATGACCATGTGCTGGGCAACGGTGTGCCGGGGCCTGTCGCGGAAAAACTGCGCGCCTTGTATATTGAAATGGCAACGAATGGCTGATCATCATGCGCCTTAATCATAAAACTGCGATTGTCGTCGGTGCGGGTCAGCAGCCCGGCGAAACCGTGGGCAATGGCCGTGCGGTTGCCGTGCGGTTTGCCCAAGAAGGCTGCCACGTGATTTGCGTCGACCGGGAACTTGATCGCGCCCAGGACACCGTTGATGAAATCATCAAGTCGGGTGGCGAAGCTGAGGCGATGGCCGTCGACGTCACCGACGAAGCGGCCTGCAAGGCGTGTATTGATCAGGTGCACGCCAAGCTCGGGCGTATCGATATCCTTCATAACAACGTGGGCCGATCCCAAGGGGATCGCGGCACAGCGGAAATGGATGCGGATATGTGGGATCAGCTGATGACGCTGAACCTGAAATCTATGTTTTTGATGTCCAAGCACGTGCTGCCCGTGATGCGCGAGCAGGGGGCGGGCGTGATCATCAATGTATCGTCAACATCATCCAAGGCCGCGCGTCAGACGGTGACCTACAAAACATCCAAGGGTGCGGTGAATACGTTCACCGAGCATTTGGCGTTTGAAAACGCATCGTACGGCATTCGTGCCAATGCGATCCTGCCCGGATTGATGGACACCCCGATGGCAATTGAGCGCCGCGCACGCGAGCAAGGCGTTGAGCGAGATGAAGTTCGCGAAGGACGCAATGTACAGGTCCCGTTGAATAATCAGATGGGGAATGGCTGGGATGTGGCCAATGCGGCGCTGTTCTTGGCGTCAGACGAGGCGCGTTATATCACGGGTGTTTTGTTGCCAGTAGACGGTGGTTTGCTGATCAAAATCGGCTAGGCATTGCCGGCTTCGGGGCTGGTGCGCTCTGCGGCTGATGCTGCCTTGGTGGCTGTTTCCAATAAAACCTTTGCAAGTGTGGCGGTGACGTCTTCTGGCGCATGGATCATCCGTGCGCGGACGGCCAATGCCATCGCCAGGGCCTGGATGACGTCACCATTCCCCGTCTCGCCGCATACTTTAATATCTTTATCGATGGCATCTAATATGGCGCTCAACAACTGGTCGACGCGCATCGCCGAGACCGTCTCACTATGCAAGGGAAAAGTAATATCGAGGATATCTCCGGTCGCCGTTTCAACGCGATAGGGAAGTGTGGACATTGGGATCTCCGGGTTGATTCTAAGAATGAATGGCGATCAGCACGATGGCGACGATGGCACCCATCAGGCCAATCCCATTTATGCGTACGCTGAGTTTGTGAAGCTTATCAAATCGCGCTTGGGCGTCGGTATCGCCATCGTTTGCTTGGTCGCGCGCACCATTGATACGGGGCATCAAGCCTTGGCGCGAAATGAACGCACCGGCTGCGGCAACTGCCAACCCTGCCGAAGCCCAGGGCAGGATCGTTAACATTGTCAAAGCGCCCAAACCGGCGGTGATGATCACGTACAAATAATACCACGGGAAAATGCCGCGTATGAATTTGACGGCCTGTTCCTCTTCCAATTTGATAAAGGCGGCGGGGGCGACGACGGCAGAGAAAAACACCATGCCGCCAACTGCCAATGCACTCGCGATGAAACCAATGGGATTTAGAATGATGTCCATGTTTTATTACCAGCCCGATGTGCCATGACCGCCCTTGAACGGTCCTTTGAGATTTGGCGTGATCCATCCGCCGTAAAAATCACCCTCTTGGGCGAGGACCTGTAAATCGCCCACAAAGCACGTATCGACTTTGGACGCATAGAAGCTTAGATCGTCGGCGATATCAACGAACGCATGGGTGGGGTTCGGATAAGACCATGCGGCCTTTTCAGATACTTTGCCATCGACGTCGATGGTCCAATATCGCGCCAGGCCCTTAAACTCACAAAAAGTACTGCCGCCCTTGGCTTCAGAAAAATAGCCCATCTGAACATCGCGTTTTGGGATGTAATAGGTGGGCGGATGCGATGTTTCCAAAATCCGATGTGCTGCCGTGGTTTTGGCGATTTCGACACCGTTAAACATCACCCGCAGCGAATGGCGCACAGGCTCTAATAACGGTGGACGTGGATAGTCCCATACGTTTTCTTCGGGAAGGGTGTAAGCATTCGACATCGATTAACCTCGCAGATAATACTTCTCAATGCCTCAATTAAGTGGGGGCGCCCCCTCGAAACGCCAAGGTACAAGTATCATTCATCATTAAATTGAACCAATCAGCATAAACGGGCGTATCCGAAATATGAGTATTCAACAGTCAAAAAGCATATGCGCGGCGGATGCGCTTTTGAAATCGTTCGAAGTGCCGATCAATGCCGTTGTTGTTGGGGCAACAGGAGGGATCGGCAGCGCTGTGTTGGAACTCCTCGACCATTGTCCGAACGTGCAGAATATTTTGGCGCTGTCTCGGCGGCCTATCCCTGATGGGTTGAAAACCAAATCAATGGCGATGGATATCCAAGACGAGGCGACCATCGCCAAAGCTGCGGAGGTGGCGAAGGCTGAGTTTGGTGACATTCATCTGGTATTTGTTGCTACGGGTATTCTTCATGATGATGAGAACCAGCCCGAAAAAACGTTTCGCGGCCTGTCACCCGAATGGGCATCGCGGGTGTTCGCGATCAATGCGACCGGGCCGATGATCATCGCGAAACATTTCGTGCCGTTATTTCCCCGTGATGGAAAATCTGTTTTCACAGCGATTTCTGCAAAAGTCGGGTCTATTTCAGATAACGGGCTTGGCGGCTGGTATGGATACCGCGCATCAAAAGCGGCACTGAATCAATTCATCAAGACATTATCGATTGAGGTTGCCCGTAAATATTCTGATGCTGTTTGTCTGGCGCTCCATCCCGGGACTGTTGATACAGAACTGTCGACGCCATTCCAATCTGGTGTTCCCGAAGGCCGATTGTTCACGCCTGAATATTCCGCCAACCGTTTATTGCAGGTTGTGGATCAGGCCGACCCCAGCGACTCTGGGCAATTGGTCGCTTGGGATGGTGAGCGGCTGCCGTACTAGAAAAATTTCCTGTTATTAAATAAAATTTCCGCGTATCCCTAATGAATGGCAGAACAGCATACGGATAAGACGTTAGAAGTCTGGATCGGGTCGCAGGTGAAGGCGCTTCGGACCACGCTGGGCATGACTATGTCGGAATTATCCAAAGCGACGACCATTTCCGCTGGCATGCTGTCCAAGATCGAAAACGGCCAGACATCGCCCTCGTTGGCGACACTCCAGTCACTGGCGACCGCGCTTAACATTCCGCTCGCCAGTTTTTTTCAGAAATTCGATGAAACCCGCGAAGCCAGTCACGTTAAGGCTGGTGATGGCATGGTCATAGAACGCCGTGGCACGCGTTCCGGGCACATTTATCAGCTACTGGGGGCGCCCTTGCGCAACAAGGTGAAGATGGAGCCTTATCTGATCACCTTGACCAAGGATTCCGATACATATCCCATTTTCCAGCACGCGGGCGTGGAGTTCATTTACATGCTCGATGGGGAGTTGGTGTATCGCCATGGCGAGAAGGATTATCTGTTGGAGCCTGGGGATACGCTGTTCTTTGACGCCGAAGCTCCACACGGCCCGCTCGAAATTCGCACGGTCCCCTGTCAGTATTTATCAATAATAGCTGCTTCTGAGGCATAAATATTTCATAACAGGAAATTTTTATTCTTGTGAATGAATGAATGATTGATTACGTTTTCTTCAATGAATTTTGAGGGCGAAAACGTATGTGCGGCATTGTCGGTCTATATATGAAAACGGATAAGTATGCGGGTGACCTTGGCCGTTTGTCTGCGCTGATGCTCCATGAAATGCGCGAACGTGGCCCCGACAGCGCCGGATTTGCGCTGTATGGCGAAGCGGACTCTGTCGACAAGATGGTCCTGTTATCCAAAACCGGCGAAACAGACTGGGTGCACTTGGCTGTTCGACTGACGGAAGCCACAGGCCTTGATGTCGAACAACAGCCCGTTTGGGATCATGCTGTGTTCCGTGTCGCGGGTGATGGCTTAAAGGCCCGACGCTGGATCATCGATAATGCCCCCGATGTGACGGTGTTATCACAAGGGCGGTCCATCGAAGTGTTCAAGGGTGTTGGCGACCCTGACCAAGTGGCCGAAAGATTTGATCTGGCCGGACGGTCCGGTACGCACGCCATCGCGCATACCCGCATGGCCACCGAAAGTGCTGTGACGACGGCGGGCTCGCACCCGTTCTCAACCGGTGCAGACACATGTTTGGTGCATAACGGGTCGCTATCGAACCACAACAGGCTTCGAAATGTGTTGCGGGCAAATGGCGAGAGTTTTCAGACGGAAAATGATTCAGAAGTTGCAGCGGGATATCTGGCATGGCGCATGCGCGAAGGTGATAACGTCGATGCGGCACTGACCAACGCATTAAAAGATTTGGATGGGTTTTATACATTTGCGATCGGCACAGCTGACGGGTTTGCCGTGCTGCGCGATCCCATTGCCTGCAAACCTGCGGTGATTGCCGAGACCGATGACTGGGTCGCCATGTCATCTGAGTTCCGCGCCATTGCGACATTGCCAGATGTCGCGCATGCAGAAATTTGGGAACCCGCCCCGGCACAAATCTATAGCTGGAGCCATGCGGCATGAGTGATGTCCTCGAGAAAAACTCGGCGCTCGATTTATCATCGATGACGGTGCGCGAGGTCAATCGCATGCTTAAAGATGCTGATAACGGCGATTTCGATATTTATAATCCGAACGGATTACACGCCTTGGCGTGTGGGCTGATGAAACCGATTTCCGCGACCATTCATGGCCATGTGGGCTACTACTGCGCGGGCATGAACCAGCATGCTGTTGTTACGGTGACGGGTAATGCGGGCACGGGCTGTGCTGAAAACATGATGTCGGGGCTTGTCCGGGTTAAGGGTGATGCCAGCCAATCAGCGGGCGCCACGGCGCATGGCGGGTTGCTGGTGATCGAAGGTGATGCATCGGCGCGGTGCGGTATTTCCCTAAAAGGAGCCGATATAGTCGTCGGCGGGTCCGTTGGGCATATGTCAGCTTTCATGGCGCAGGCCGGGTCGTTGGTGGTCGCAGGCGATGCGGGTGAAGCGCTGGGTGATTCGATTTATGAAGCCAAGCTGTATGTGCGCGGCTCGGTCGCAAGCCTGGGCACCGATTGCATCGAAAAGACAATGACAGATAAACACAAAACTGCACTCAGCGGATTGTTAGAACGTGCGGGTATGGATATCGATGTATCGGAATTCAAACGGTATGGGTCCGCGCGCGAGCTTTATAATTTTAAAATTGATAATGCAGGATCGTATTAAATGCGTTTGATTTTTCATTTCGTCATCCCTGCGCTCCCGTCTCATGGTCCGGGACAGGCATTGGGGATCCACAAGCCCAGATTGACCAGATGGATTCCCGCCTTCGCGGGAATGACGGGTAGGGTTTGATATGACAACAAAACCACCACAAACACTGCCAAAATTCTCATCAACGTTTGATCCGCACACGCTTGCAGAAATCCGCCGAGCTGCTGCGACGGGGATTTACGATATTCGCGGCGGTGGTGCCAAACGTGCGGTGCCGCACTTTGATGACCTGCTTTTTCTGGGTGCGTCGGTATCTCGTTACCCCCTCGAAGGATATCGCGAGGCGTGCAACACATCTGTCATTCTTGGCGACCGATTTGCATCGAAACCGATTGAATTAAGAATTCCGATCACGATTGCCGGGATGAGCTTTGGGTCGCTTTCGGGTCAAGCTAAGGAGGCGTTGGGACGGGGGGCGAACATTGCGGGCACGTCGACCACGACGGGCGATGGCGGTATGACGGTTGAGGAACGCGGTCACTCCAAACAGCTTGTATATCAATATTTGCCCAGCCGCTACGGTATGAACCCGGATGATCTGCGCAAGGCCGATGCCATCGAAATCGTCGTCGGCCAAGGTGCGAAACCCGGTGGTGGTGGCATGTTATTGGGTCAGAAAATTACGGACCGAGTCGCTGAAATGCGGACGTTGCCCAAGGGGATTGATCAGCGCTCAGCCTGTCGCCATCCCGATTGGACAGGGCCGGATGATCTGGAAATTAAGATTCAAGAGCTTCGCGAAATCACCGATTACGAAAAACCGATCTACGTCAAAATAGGGGCGTCGCGGCCCTATTACGACACCGCGTTGGCCGTGAAATCCGGTGCCGATGTGGTGGTGCTGGATGGCATGCAGGGCGGCACTGCGGCGACCCAGGATGTGTTTATCGAACACGTTGGCATCCCGATCTTGGCGGCGATCCGACCAGCGGTCAGGGCACTGGAAGAACTGGGTATGCACCGCAAAGTGCAGTTGGTTGTTTCGGGTGGCATCCGCCATGGCGCCGATGTGGCGAAGTGCTTGGCCCTGGGTGCTGATGCGGTTTCAATTGGCACGGCGGCGCTGGTGGCACTCGGCGACAATGACCCAATGTACGAAGAAGAATATGCCAAATTGGGCACGACAGCGGGGGCCTATGATGATTGGCACGAAGGCAACGATCCGGCAGGCATTACGACCCAGGACCCGGAACTGGCCGCAAGACTTGATCCGGTGGCCGCAGGGCGCAGACTGGCGAATTTCTTGAACGTGATGACGCTTGAATGTCAGACGATTGCGCGCGCTTGTGGCAAATCGGATGTGCGAAACTTAGAACCCGAAGACCTGGTTGCTTTGACGGTCGAGGCCGCTGCAATGGCTCGCGTGCCCCTGGCGGGCACTGACTGGATACCGGGCAACAGCGGGTACTAAAACTCATAGATGTCATCCCCGCGAAGGCGGGGTTCTTCATCATTCAAGACTCCCGCCTATGCGGGAGTGACAGCTAAAGGAGAAATTGATGGCAAAGGCAAACTTGGCAGAGATCGCAAAGAAGAAAGGCATCAAATATTTTCAGGTGTCTTTCATTGATCTGTTCGGGGTTATGCGGGCCAAACTGGTGCCAGCATCGGCCATCGCGGGGATGCAAAAAGACGGTGCCGGTTTCGCGGGCTTTGCCGCCTGGTTGGATATGACCCCGGCCGACAGCGATATGTTCGCGATCCCTGATCCCGATAGCCTGATCCAATTGCCCTGGAAGCCAGAAGTCGCGTGGCTGGCCGCTGATCTATATATGGATGGCAAAGAAGTCGCCCATGCGCCACGTAACACGTTAAAGCGTGTTTTGGCCGAGGCTGAGAAGCAAGGCTATTACATGAAGCATGGCGTTGAGTGTGAATATTTTCTGACCACGCCCGATGGTTCTGAGATTTCGGATGCCGCCGATACCCAGGAAAAACCGTGCTACGACATTTCAGCACTCATGCGTCGCTATGACGTCATCCGTGAAATTTGTGATGCGATGCTGTCCTTGGGATGGGGGCCGTACCAAAATGATCACGAGGATGCCAACGGCCAGTTTGAAATGAACTGGGATTATGACCATGCCCTGCAGACTGCCGACAAACAGGCGTTCTTTAAATATATGGTCAAAACAATTGCTGAAAATCACGGCCTGCGCGCGACGTTTATGCCAAAGCCGTTTACGCACCTGACGGGTAACGGGTGCCACATGCACATCAGCGTGTGGGACAAGACGGGTAAAAAGAACCTGTTCCATGATAAAAAGGGCGAGCTCGGTATTTCCGACGTTGGCTATCATTTCTTGGGCGGCATGCTTAACCATGCACAGGGACTGTGTGCGATAACCAATCCGACCGTGAACAGCTATAAGCGGATTAACGCGCCGCGCACGACATCGGGCGCGACGTGGTCGCCCAGTTCCATCACGTATGGCGGCAACAATCGCACACACATGATCCGCATTCCTGATGATGATCGGTTTGAATTGCGCTTGGCCGATGGTGCTGCGAACCCGTATTTGATGCCTGCGGCCGTCATGGCAGCAGGGCTGGATGGGATCGCCAATAAAACAGATCCCGGCAAGCGTCTGGATATCGACATGTATGCAGATGGCCATACGGTGAAAGGTGCCAAGAAACTCCCGCTTAATCTGTTGGATGCGCTTCGGGCACTCGAAAAAGACAAAACGCTCGCCTCAATGCTTGGCAAAGAGACGGTGTCAGCGTTTATCAAACTCAAAACCGGTGAATGGAACGACTACGCATCACACCTGACCGATTGGGAACGCGCGCATACGCTGGATTGCTAAATTTACCAAAGCTGGATGTGACCTATCGACAGGCAGGTTCCGTTGTGAATGCGGAGCCAGAGTCCACCAAGGCATGCCCGGCAAGGAAGCTCCGACCGATCAGTAGGTGATATTCGAAACGGCTGCGATCCACGAGGCTGACGTCCACGGATCGCTTGATTGAGCCGAGACAAATCTCAAACGATACCACGGGGCGCTCCTGCGGCTTACCGCTGTGCTGCTTGATGCGGGCGATGCGGACAACGGGTTTTTCGAAATGCTGAACGACGTTGGTTTTTGTAACGACGTCAAATGAAACCGACTGTTTCCCACCCTTTGTCCCAATTTTAATATTGGTCGCGTGGATCGATGTGTTGTCAGCCCCGGTATCCAGCTTAGCCTCTATCTTGATTGGGCCAGGGTAGACCATGACACGTTCTAAATAACCAAATGTTGTCTTATCAGCGTGGGCATTATCTGTGACGCCAAGCGTGATCAAGACGCCAAGTGCGCATAATAACCTTAAGCAAAGTCTCATGGCTTTTTGGCTCCTTTTCTTTGACGGTTGCCGCCTACGACCCACCTGGCTTGGTCGCCTCTTCGGTGGAGCGGTGTTTGTGTTGCAGCGCGATGCCGATCCCTTTGAGGCGCGGTAGTATCCACGCGGTCAGGCCAAGGCTGAGCGGTCCCCACAGCACAACATGCACCCAAACGGCGGGTTCGTGTTTAAATTCCACCCAGAGCGCGAGGCCAACGATAATGGTTCCAATAATCAACAGGGCAGGGACGACAGCACCGTCGCCTGCATCATGTTCGGATAACACCAGCCCACAATTCCAGCATTCATCATTGACCTTCAGGAACTTCGCGTAAATCCGACCGATCCCGCAGCGCGGGCAGCGACCGCGAAATCCCAACTTGATAATCTCTTTGTCGGTGCGTTCGGGGTAGGTATCGCGCGTCATGGGGCATCCTACGCTTTGCTTAAGTATTGATATGCACAGATTACTTAGCAGCCGTGCCTGTTTAAAGCGTGTCGTTTGCAGGCCCGGATGATAGGAGTTCGCGCATTGTCACACCCAAAGAAGCATCCCCGTTTCCTATGAATGCAACCACACCTTCACCTATAACCATGACGGTCCCGATTTTATTGGTGATCTTCGCTGGTTTTGTGCTTGCTGGCATGGATGCGCAAGCCAAGATCCTGGCGGCATTGGGTGCACCCGTTCTGATGATTATCTGGGGGCGGTATTTCTTTCATACGGTGGTGACTTTTGTCGTCTATGCCGGTGTGAAGAGATCATTCGCGTTCATGAAACCGCGCCGCCCCTGGTTGCAGTTTTTTCGGGCATCGGCGCTTTTTGGCGCGACGACGTTTTTCTATACCGCAATCACCCGGATGCCGTTGGGCGATGCGGCATCGATCCAGTTTTTGGCCCCGGTGTTGGTGACGGCATTCTCGGGTTTGTTCCTGGGCGAAAAAGTCGGCCCCAGACGTTGGGCGGCCGTTGTTTGCGCATTTGTGGGTGTGATCATTGTCGCCCGCCCTGGCAGTGGCGTCTTTGGCCTGTGGGCATTGATGCCGCTTGCGACCGCATTTCTGCTGGCCACGTATATGATCATGACGCGGACCATTCGCGACAAGGACAGCGCCGACGTGACGACTTTTTATACGACCGCCGTTGGCGCTGTCGTCCTGAGTGCGATCATGCCGACGGTCTGGGAACCGTTGAGCGGTGATGCATGGGTTTTGATGGTGGGCATGGGCGTCGCGGGGGCCGTGGGGCATTATTGTTTTGTTCGGGCATTCCATGCCGCCGAGGCATCTGCACTGGCACCCTTTACCTATGCACACGTGGTCGCAGCCATCATTTATGGATTGGTGATCTTCAAAGATCCGCCCAGTGTTTGGACATTGTCGGGAGCTGCATTGATTGTCGGGAGCGGTATTTATGTGTGGTATCGGGAAACCATGATTGCACGTGCGGCGCGACGGCCCTAAAACCCCCTCATGGCACCTCCTATCCTCCGACTATCTGATATCCAATTGACCTTTGGCGGCACACCGTTACTCGAAGGGGCCAGCATGTCTGTCGCCCCTGGTGAGCGGTTATGTTTGGTTGGCCGTAATGGGTCTGGTAAATCAACATTCCTGAAAATTGCTGCTGGATTGATGGAACCCGATGACGGTGAAGTCTTCGTCCAGCCCGGCACCACGGTGGCCTACCTGCCTCAGGAACCCGATTTGTCCGGGTTTGCGACGGCACTTGATTACGTTGAATCCGGATTGTCGCCACAGGCTGAATTGCATACCGCGCAAACATTGTTGAATGAACTTGGCCTGTCGGGCGATGAAGACCCCGCGTCCATGTCAGGTGGGGAACGTCGTCGAGCGGCTATTGTTCGCGAACTGGCTTCTGAACCTGATATCTTGTTGTTGGATGAGCCGACCAACCACTTGGACCTGCCCGCCATCGAATGGCTGGAAAAGCGCCTGAAATCACGACGCGGTGCGTATGTGCTGATTTCCCACGACAGGCGATTCTTGGAAACTTTGTCGAATGCTGTGGTCTGGATTGATCTTGGGCGGACGCTGCGCATGGATAAAGGGTTCGAGCACTACGACGGCTGGCGCGAAGAAATCGTCACGCAAGAGGCGACCAATCGGCACAAGTTAGATCGTAAGCTGGTTAAAGAAACGGCATGGCTCCGCAAGGGTGTGACCGCACGGCGCAAACGAAACATGGGCCGCCTGCGCGCATTGATGGACCTGCGCCAACAACGCCGTGAACAACGCCAACGCTCAGGCGATGTCACCATTACGGCCAACGAGGCTGAATCTTCGGGCAAGCGTGTGATTGAGGCCAAGGGGATCACCAAGACTTATGACGGGCGCGCGATCGTACAACCATTTTCGACCCGCATCCTTCGTGGCGACCGGGTCGGCATTATCGGTCCGAATGGCGCGGGGAAAACAACTTTGGTGCGCATGCTGACGGGAACATTAGCCCCGGACGCGGGCGATATTAAGATCGGGACATCTGTTGAGATGGCCAGTCTGGATCAGGGACGCGTTGAGTTGTCGGAAACGCTGACACTTCAAGATGCCCTGACCGATGGCAGTGGTGACAGTGTTGTGGTGGGCGGCGTGCAGAAACACGTTGTCGGCTACATGAAGGATTTCTTATTCGATGCGTCCCAAGCGAAAACTCCGGTGTCGCGTTTGTCGGGTGGTGAGCGCGGGCGCTTGATGTTGGCACGTGCGATGACACGCCCCGGGAACTTGTTGATCTTGGACGAGCCCACCAATGACCTTGATCTCGAAACCCTCGATCTTTTGCAAGAAATGGTATCGGAGTACGCGGGGACGGTGATTCTGGTCAGTCACGACCGGGATTTCCTGGACCGGATCGTCACCTCGGTCATCAATTATGAAGGAGATGGCCGCTGGCAGGAATATGCGGGCGGCTACGCCGATATGATTGCGCAACGTGGTGCAGGCATGGTCAAAGAGGCAAAAGAGATCAACGGGGATGCGCCCAAAAAGAAATCCAGCGGCAAGTCTTCAGTGACGCCATCAAAGCTCAAGATGAGTTATAAAGATAAGTACGCGCTTGAGACGTTGCCCGACATGATGGCGACATTGGAACGCGAGATTGCTGAGCTGGAAACGAAAATGTCAGACCCCAATCTGTTCACGCAAGACCCTGAAGCCTTTCAAGTGGCGACGGAAATGCTGACGGATAAGGCGATAGAACTCTCCCACGCCGAAGAAGAATGGCTACGGATCGAAGTTCTCAGAGAAAAAATCGAAGCCCAATCTTAGGCAAACAGATTAGATTAATTGCTTTCGAGGTTTGCGCTGACCTGGGTCGGGGCCTTTTTTGGCAGCGTATAGAAGATGTGCTTACCAATCTTGGTGACCTGTTTTTTGGCTTCTGCCCAATACGGCTCAACATAATCAGCATGATACCACATGGCGCCACCGGTTGGATCTTCGATCACACCCGCTGACGTTAAGCGTGCCAAGGTATTTGCACGACGCCAAGCTTCGGCCTCAAGGGGGACATCTTTTTTGCCATCACACCACCACGAGAACTGGCAACGATGACGGCGGATTTCACCGCCCTGTCTGACAACCTTACAGACATCGTCTGGGAAACGTCGATCTTCAACGCGATTAAGGGTCACGGCTGCGACAGCCACTTGGCCTGCCACAGGCTCGGAGCGGGCTTCCCAATAAATATTCATCGCCAAGCATTTTAAAGCGCGTTGATGCTTCGCTGCCGTTCGGTGCATTGAGACATTTATCGGAGCCTGATACGTCGCTGCTTGCACACCGCTCGCCGCCGCATCGTGATCGCCGATCGACAAAGATACAATTGCAGCTGCTCCAACGGCAGCCGAAATACTTAGTGCTACGAACTTACGTTTCATCATTTCCATTTTCCCTCTGCACCTCTCCCAGGCAGAAGCTCATACTCTCTT
>DGNZ01000413.1 GCA_002389175.1 Rhodospirillaceae bacterium UBA4479
ACAAACGTCCGTGAACAATGGCGTATGATTGCAGGTTGCCCACAACCTGTTATCGCTGCGGTAAATGGCTTTGCCTTTGGCGGTGGCTGCGAACTTGCCATGCACGCAGATATTATCATCGCAGGCGAGAGCACAAAATTTGGCCAACCCGAGGTCAAAGTCGGCATTATGGCAGGCGGCGGCGGCACGCAACGATTGACCCGCGCCGTTGGTAAATTCAAAGCCATGAAAATGCTGCTAACCGGAGAACCCATTACCGGGCGTGAAGCCTTTGATATGGGTCTTGCCAGCGAATTGGTGGCGGATGATCAGGTCCTGAACCGTGCGCTGGAACTGGCGGATATAATTGCCGCCCTTCCCCCACTTGCTATTCGTCAAACCAAAGAAGTCGTTCTGGCCGGGGCTGATTCATCATTGGATGCGGGCCTAACCCTTGAACGCAAAGCCTTCGACATATTGTTCGATACAGAAAATCAAAAAGAAGGCATGCGCGCCTTCATCGAGAAAAGAAAACCCGTCTTCAAAGGAAAATAGAAATGACCATTGATGCAACACAAGATGGCCTGATCATCGGCGTTATCGGTGCAGGTGCCATGGGCCGAGGAATTGCCCAAGTCGCCGCCACCGGCGGATGCACTGTTATTATGTTCGATACTCGCGCTGAATCATCCAAAGAAGCAGTCGAATTCATTGAGGGTATGCTTGGCCGCGCGGTCGAGAAGAACCGGATGACCGCAGAAGATGCAAAAGCATCGATGGGGCGAATCCAAATTGCCGACTCAATGAACGGCCTTAACACTTGCCATGCAATCATCGAAGCCGCGACTGAAAACTTGGATATCAAGCGGAAGATTTTTGCCGAACTTGAGAGCATCGTCAGCGACGACATCATTCTAGCGACCAATACATCTTCTTTGTCCGTCACCACTATTGCTTCAAGCTGCGAGCGCCCTGAACGAGTTGCAGGATTCCATTTCTTCAACCCCGTCCCTTTGATGAAACTTGTCGAAGTCATTGATGGCGTGCGTACCGAACCTTGGGTCGCTGATTTCTTGTTCGAATTGGGCAAACGAATGGGTCGCGAGCCCGTTCGCGTTGCTGATGCACCGGGCTTCCTCGTCAACCAAGTCGGCCGTGGCTATACCATCGAAGCTTCACATCTGTGCAGCGAGGGCGTTGCAGCTTTTGTTGATGTTGACCGGATCATGCGCGATGCCGCTGGTTTCCGAATGGGGCCATTGGAATTAATGGATCTGACGGCGATCGATGTAACTCATCCCGCAACTGAGTTGATCTATGAGCAATTTTTCCATGAGCCACGGTTCCGCCCATCAACACTGATGAAAACCAGGATGGAAGCGGGCCTTTTGGGACGCAAAACCAAGCAAGGCTTCTACACCTACGAGGGCGGCAAACAACAAACACCCGAAGAAGCTGCCCCAACATCATATGATGGTCGTCCAATCTGGGTCAGCGGCACGCGCGCAGATGCACAGGCACAAATCGCTAATATCTTACAGAATGCTGGTGCCAACATTGATTCTGGCGAACAGCCTGGGGACGATTCTGTTATCGTGGTTTTGCCACTAGGCAAAGATGCGACGACGGCTTGTCTTGAAGAGGGTTTAGATCCGGCACGTACGGTTGCCCTCGATACACTCATTGGGTTGGACAAGCGTCGCACAGTCATGAAAACACCTGTAACAGACCCTGCGTTCGCTGATGCCGCAGCTGGTGCATTTGCGGCTGATGGCACACCCGTCACTGTGATCCATGACAGCGCTGGTTTCGTGACGCAACGCATCCTCGGCATGATCGTGAACATCGGATGTTCGATTGCACAATCAGGTGCAGCAACATCCGCTGATATCGATAAGGCCGTGACACTTGGCCTTGGCTATCCACATGGGCCACTGGCATTCGGTGATTTCCTTGGCGCTGATCGCGTGTTGGAAATCCTGACGTCGATCCATCAAATGACGGGCGATCCCCGCTACCGGCCAACGCCATGGTTGCGCCGCCGCGCACATTTGGGTGTTTCGCTACTCACCCCCGAAAGCTGATTTAATTCAAAGTTATATATTCAGGAGTTCTTGAAGAATGCTAAATGCTTATCTTTACAGCGGTTTACGCACCCCTTTTGGCCGCAATGCGGGTGGCCTTTCCAAAGTCCGCCCCGATGACATGCTGGGCGATATCATTCGCGCCACAGTCGATGCATCACCATTTGCCGAAGATACGATTGATGATGTGATGGTCGGTTGCGCCAACCAAGCAGGCGAAGACAGCCGCTGCGTCGCGCGCCATGCCGTTTTGCGTGCCGGATTACCGATTGAAATACCGGGCACCGTCTTGCAGCGGAACTGCGGCAGCGGTTTGGGTGCAATGATTTCTGCAGCCCACGCGATCACATGTGGAGAAGGCGATGTCATGATCGCGGGTGGTGTCGAGAGCATGACCCGCGCGCCATTTGTTGTCGGCAAATCAGAACAGGCATACGCCAAACAATTCGTATCATTTGATTCCGCACTGGGCGCACGTTTCCCAAATCCAAAAATTGAACAAGACTTCGGTACAGATACGATGCCCCAAACCGCAGATAATTTGGCAACCGAGCATCAGCTGACCCGCGAAGAATGCGATCAATTCGCTTTCAATTCTCAACAAAAATACGCTGCCGCTAAGGCTGATGGTTTCTTCGATGGCGAAATTCAGAGCGTAATGGTTCCTGGTGGGCGTAAAAAACCCGATGTTGCAGTCTCGGATGATGAATTCCCAAGGCCAGATACCCCACTTGAAAAGTTTGCAGGCCTTAAGGCACTTAGCCCTGGCGGCGTGACGACAGCGGCCAACGCATCTGGTCTCAACGATGGCGCTGTTGCCCTGATGATGGGTAGCCTGGAAGCAGGTGAGCGTGCCGGTGCAAAACCGATGGCGCGCATCTTGTCCAGTGGTGTTGCTGGCGTGGCCCCGCGGATTATGGGTTACGGCCCTGTCCCAGCTGCTGAAATTGCGCTGAAGCGTGCAGGGCTGACGATCGCTGATATGGATGTCATTGAAGTGAACGAAGCATTCGCTGCGCAAGTTCTGGCATGCCTTAAAGGCTTGGACGTCGCGTTTGATGATAGCCGCGTTAATCCAAATGGTGGTGCGATTACAGTCGGCCATCCGCTTGGTGCATCCGGTCCACGTATCGCATTAACAGCAGCCCGCCAACTAGAACGCATCGACGGTCGCTACGCGCTCGTCAGCATGTGCATCGGCATGGGCCAAGGTATCGCCATGGTAATGGAACGTGTTAAATAATGAGTGAGCAGAAACCCACTTTTAACTGGCAAGATGCGCTTTTACTCGATGGGCAACTCGACGAGGAAGAGCGACTTATTCGTGATAGTGTGCATGACTTCGCACAAGATCGCTTGATGCCATTAATTGTCGATTGGAATCGCAACGAAATATTCGAGCGCGAATTGATGCTCGAATTCGGTCAAATGGGTTTCCTGGGTGGTACCCTGCATGGGTACGGTTGTCCTGGTCTCAGCCACGTATCATATGGATTGTTGTGTCGGGAACTGGAACGCGTGGATACTGCGTTCCGTTCTGCTGTTGGTACTCAATCCGGGTTGGCCATGGGTGCCATTCACAGCTATGGGAACGAAGAACAAAAGCAACGTTTCTTACCCGCCATGGCCAAGGGTGAAGTTCTGGGATGTTTTGGCCTGACTGAGCCTGATCACGGTTCAGACCCATCTGGTATGAACACCCGCGCCAAAAGCTCTGCCGGCGGATATCGGCTTACCGGCAATAAAATCTGGATCACCCATTCCCCCATCGCAGATATTTGCGTGGTCTGGGCCAAAGATGACGACGGCAAAGTCGGCGGGTTTATCGTCGAACGCGGTATGGAAGGTCTGGAAACACCCAAGATCAAAGGTAAGCTTGGCGTCCGTGCATCCCCAACTGGGGAAATCGCGTTGAACGACGTATTTGTACCCGAAGAAAACCGCCTTCCGAATGCAACGGGATTGAGTGCTCCCCTATCGTGCCTCGGCCGAGCACGCTTTGGGATCAGCTGGGGGGCCATGGGTGCTGCTGAATTCTGCTGGCATGCGTC
>DGNZ01000015.1 GCA_002389175.1 Rhodospirillaceae bacterium UBA4479
AGGTCATTTTTTCACGAATGTCAGCTGTGGAAATCAACCTCATTTGCGCTCTCAAGTCGTTATTGATGCAATTGGCGCACCGAGAAGGTCCCAATTTGGTTCAACACCTAATCCAGGCTTGTGCGACATGGACATAAAGCCATCTTTGATGACAGGGCCGCCTTCAGCAATCGGATGTGTGGCGTATTCGTGAAACGCCGATGACTGAAAATGGTATTCACGAGGGGTAGAGTGGGCCAGATGGGCAATCGCAGCATCTGCAATCTCACCCCCCCAAGTATCTTCGATGGTCATGACAATACCCAAGGACATACATACGTCCCGAATAATGCGCGACTTGGTCAACCCACCCATACGGCTGATCTTTAGGTTGATGGCGTCCATCGCGCGTTCGCGGTGACCTCGCATGACTGCTTGTAAGCTGTCCATACATTCGTCCAAGATCATAGGATGTGACGAGTGGTCACGTACAACACGGCATTCCTCGTAGGTTTCACAAGGCTGTTCGATGTAAAGACTTAGATCAGAAACCGCCGAAACAACGCGCACAGCGTCGTGTTGGTACCAACCACAATTCGCATCAGCGGCCAGCCTGTTGCCCGGTCTTAACTCCGCTACAACTTTGCGAATGCGCTCGATGTCTACATCAGGGTCTGCACCGACCTTCATCTGAAATTGTTTGAAACCTTGCTCCTGATAATCAATGAGTTTCTCAACCATAGCTTCCGGTTCAGACCGTGATACGACCTTAAACAGGCGTACTTCATCTTGCAGGCGCCCCCCCAAAATGTTGCAAACCGGCTGCCCGGTCACTTTGCCAAATATGTCATGACAGGCGATATCTACCGCTGATTTGATGTAAGGGTGCCCTTTCAACAGCCTATCCATCAACACGTTGATCGCACCAATATGGCGAGGGTCTTGACCAATCAATCCGGGGGCCATTGTAGTGATTCCAGCACGCGCCCCTTCGGCAAATGCAGGCAAATAGGCTGGCCCAAGCGGGCAAATCTCTCCGACGCCATATATTCCTTCGTCAGTTTTAATCTGAACAACCGTACTGTCGAATGCTTCAAAGCTCTGGTTAGACCACGAATACGATCCTTCCTTCATTGGGAGGCTGACCTGATAGAGATTAATTTTGGAAATTTTCATGGGGTTCCTCTTGGATATTCAGGCGATCCAGTTGAGTTTGGAATTTCTGTGGCAACAAGGATAGTATGTTTGGGTCAATTTCTTGTATGCAGTTGACTATAGGAAAAGGGAGCAGACATGGTTGAGCGAATAGACTATCAGTGGATTGGCCCGAAAATGGCTCCACCAGATATTGTTCCACCCTTGCGTGTGGGAATCATTCCGACACCTGATTTCACGCTGATGTCCTTTTCCTGTCTGGTCGAATATCTGCGCCTTGCAGCAGATGAAAGCGATTTTAGTAGGCAGGTTTATTGCACTTGGTCATTGCTGTCGACGGATGACAAACCGTTGATCTCAAGCAGTGGATTTGCGATGTTGCCCACTGCTGACATGAGCAACCTTGACCAATATGATTTCCTTGTTTTCCACGGCGGCACGATGCATTCTGCCAAGCCAATACCTCAATATATATACGACGCCATTCAACAGGCCGTAGACAAAAAAATCCCTATCGTTGGCTTGTGTACAGGGCAATTCTTGCTCGCTGAGATGGGGCTTTTGGACGGACGAAAATGTGCTGTCCATTTTTCCTTGGAACCCTTGTTGCGCAAACATTTTCCACGAGTTTTGCCAATTTCTGACAGGCCTGTTGTTGAAGATGGCCTTTACATTACATGCCCCGGCGGGCTTGCTTCGCTAAATCTGGCGACCCGGCTTGTTGCAAAAACTTGCGGTGTTTCACGTGTTGAGAAAGTGCTCCATTATCTGATGGCTGATAAGAAAAGCATCTTTGATGGGAACTCGGGTCTTGATCAGGCTTTTATCGGTGAACACTGTCAAGATAGGCGCGTTGTCAATGCCATCGGCATTATGCGCCAACGCATGTACGAGCGGTGCGATATCGCCGAAATAGCCGATCAAGTTGGCACGACAAAAAGGGAACTTCCCCGCCTCTTCAATCGTTACTTACGGGTGCCGCCAGCCGAATATTGGCGCAACATTCGATTGTCTTCAGCGCATTGGATGGTGAACAATACTGATCGTTCAATTACGCAGATCGCTTATGAATGTGGGTTCACCGATAGCTCCCACCTGATCCGTTGGTTCCAGAAGCGTTACAAAATGACGCCAACGGCTTTACGTCGGGTCAGCATCGATGTTGGGATGCATTAATGCTTACAATCCTTTGTCCCTTACGTACAATTAATTCTCACTCGTTCGATCAACAGTAAACTTCAGTCGACCATGCGACACAGCATCGCTGCTCAACCGCAGGTCATTTGGGAAAAAGGGAGAACGAAAATGAAGTTACCAAATTATATGACCGGATTGGTTGCCGCAGTAGGATTGAGCGTATGCGCCCATGCTGCACAGGCTGATTTGCTGGATGATATCGTGGCCGACGGCGAACTTCGCTGCGGTGTAATGCTGGATGCGCCGCCCGTGGGCCTGCGCAATGCCAACAACGAGCCTATCGGCTTTGACGTGGCGGTCTGCATGGATATGGCCGAGGCGCTCGGCGTCAAAGCCAACGTGATCGAGACCCCTTCGCCCGACCGTATCCCTGCGCTACTGTCCAAGCGCGTCGATATCAGCATTTCCTCTGCTGGTAATTCTTTGGAGCGGGCGAAATCCATTTCCTTCTCGATCCCCTATCAGATCTGGGATCAGTCTATTGCTGTTGCCGCCGACAGTACCGATATCGCGTCGTTTGACGACCTGGAAGGCAAGAAAATAGGCATGCTACGCGGCACCACCGGCGAGGCTGCATTTCTGAAGCAGTTGGAGGAACTGGATTGGAGTGGCGACACCGAAATCATTTCATACGGGTCCAACGCCGAACAGTTTCTGGCGCTGTCCCAAGGCAAGGTCGATGCGATCATCGAAGGCACTGCGATCATTGCCGAATTCGCGCGCGGTCCCGGTGATGGGCGCATCCGTATCGCCTCGCGTTGGGAGACAGGGCCGATTGACTATACCGGCCTAATGGTGCGCCGCGAGGATGTGGGTCTGTTGAACTGGACCAACCTGTTTGTCTGGCATCAGATCAAGAACGGCCGCATCGACGAGCTGTATCGCGAATGGTTCGGTGTACCTGCGCCAGATATGTCGCTGCCGGGTTCCGGCGCCTACTAGGCTTTTTACGCTGACGATGGCGTCCCCCGCATGGCTCGGCACACACCGGGCGCGGGGGGCTGTTTTTTTGCCCAGGCGGAGGACTCCCCATGCTTGATTACCGATTTCAGTGGCGCGTGGTGTTCAAACACTGGCCCGAATTGCTGGACGCCGCTTTTCTGACGCTGGAGCTGACGGTGTTGTCCGTCGCGTTGGGGCTGATGATCGGATTGGTGCTTTCGGTTTGGCGCAGGTCGGACAACCGGCTGCTGTGGTGGTTCACGGCGACCTGGGTGGCGCTGGCGCGCAATACGCCCGCCCTCTTGCAGATCTATCTTTTCTATTTCGGGCTGGGCGCGGTGAGCATACACATGAGCTCATACGCGGCGGTTCTGGCGGCGATCACCTTCAACAACGCGGGTTATCTGACGGAAATCCTGCGCGGCGGCATGGACGCGATCAGCCCCGCACAGCGCAACGCGGCCATAGGTCTGGGGATGCGCCCGGTGCAGGTCTATGTTTTCGTCATCATTCCGCAAGTCCTGCGTATCGTGTTCCTGCCGATCACCAATCAGATCGTCTGGGCGATGATGGGAACGTCGCTGGGCATGATCATCGGCCTGCAAGAGCTGACCGGTATGACCACCTTCCTGCAATCGCAGACTTTCCGCCCGTTCGAATTCTATCTGGTCGCCGCCGTCATCTATCTGATCGTCGCCGAGTCCATCCTGATTACAGCCCGCCTGACCGCGCGCTATTCATTCCGCTGGTGAGGGCCAAGACATGAACAGTTTTTCCCCCGTATTCACCCAAGGCGACTTTATACTGATGCTGAAGGGTGCCGGGATCACGTTTTACCTGACGCTGGTGTCGGGCCTATTCGGCACGATCCTGGGTTTTCTGATCGGCTGGGCGCGGACGGTGAAATTTGCCCCGCTCTACTACCTGCTGGGTCTTTATATTGAGGTGTTCCGCACCGTGCCGCTGATCATCCAGTTCGTGTTGTTCAACAGCGGACTGGCCATCTTCGGGCTGCGAATCGATCCATTCACCTCGGGGTTGATCAGCCTGTCGATCTATATTTCCGCATATGTTGCCGAAGTTGTCCGCTCGGGCATAGAATCGGTGCCGCCGGTCACGGTAAAGGCGGCCCGCGGGCTGGGTATGACCTATCTGCAAAGTTTCCGGTTCATCGTGGTACCGGTCGGTGCGCGCTCGGTCCTGCCGGCGTGGACCGGCCTGATGCTGGGCTTGATGAAGGACACGTCGCTGGTGGCGGTATTGGGCGCGACCCCGCCGGAATTGCTGCGGGCATCGCAGATCATCATCACACGCATTCAGGAGCCTCTGGCCATTCTGATAGGGGCGGGGGCGTTCTATTTCATCATGTGCCATTTCATCACCGTCGTCGTTAACCGCTACGAGAAATCCTGGAACGAAAAAACAAAGGTGGCTGCATGATCATCATCGAAAACGTCCACAAGTCATTCGGCAAGGTCGAAGTTCTAAAAGGTGTCAACCTGACTGTAGAAAAGGGCGAGGTGCTGTGCCTGATCGGCGGCAGTGGGTCAGGCAAATCGACCCTTCTGATGTGCATCAACGCGCTGGAAACGATTCAGTCGGGGCGCATTACTGTGGACGGTATCGACGTCCATGCCCCCGCGACCAACCGCAACAAGCTGCGCACGAAGCTGGGCATCGTGTTTCAGCAGTTCAACGCCTTCCCGCATCTGACTGCCCGCGCCAACGTGGCGCTGGCACCGCGTCAGGTGCTGAAAACCTCGCGCGTCGAGGCACGCGATCTGGCCGAACATTATCTGGCCCATGTCGGGCTGGGCGATAAATTGGACCATTTCCCCTCGCAACTGTCTGGCGGACAGCAACAACGCCTCGCCATAGCGCGAGCATTGGCCATGAAGCCCGATTACATGTTGCTAGATGAAGTGACATCAGCGCTGGATCCTGAATTGGTTGGTGAAGTGCTCGATACGCTCCGGCTTTTGGCCGAAGAGGGTATTACGATAATTGCGGTGACGCATGAAATCCCCTTTGCACGTGAAGTGGCAGACCGGGTCGCGTTCTTTCATCAAGGTGTAATCCATGAGATCGGCCCAGCCAAAGATCTGATCAGCAACCCTCAAATGGAACGTACCCAAGAGTTCTTGGGGAAAATCCTTTGATTTCAGCAATGCGCGAGATTTTGACATGACCCCAATATTCAAATTTGAAGGCATATATACGCCTGTAGTGACACCATTTTTCGAAGATGGCAGTGTCAATCATGCCGCCTTAAGTGACGTGATTGAAAACTTGATCGATAAAGGAGTGCATGGTCTGATCACAGGAGGATCGACAGGTGAAAATTATGCTCAGGGCGTTGAAGAACGCCTAGAAATTGCTAAATTCACACACGCACAAGCAAGGGGTCGAATACCAGTAGTCGTCGGTACAGGTGCTATGATGACACCAGATTCGATCGTACTTGCGACAGGCGCGCGCGATATCGGTGCGGATGCAATATTGGTGGCCACACCTCCCTATTCCGTCCCGACCGAACGCGAGAATGCATTGAATGCACTGGCGATTGATCGAGCCGCAAACCTGCCCGTCATGCTGTATAACTATCCGGGGCGCATGGGAGTGCACATGGGCGAAGAGTTTTTGGACCGCGTTGGCCGTTCAAGAAATATCTGTGCCATCAAGGAAAGCTCTGGCGACATCAATCGCGTTCATCTGTTGGCACGTGATTATCCACATATTCAAATGTCCTGTGGAATGGATGATCAAGCGCTGGAGTTTTTTGCATGGGGCGCACGCAGCTGGGTCTGTGGTGGATCGAACTTCCTGCCCGAAGAACATCTGGCGCTCTACAACGCCTGCGCCGTTGAGGGCAATTTTGACAAGGGCCGCCGGATCATGTCTGCGATGTTGCCTTTGATGGCGGTACTGGAACAGGGTGGCAAATTCATTCAGTGCATCAAATACGGAGTCACGCTGAGCGGGATTGACGCAGGTCCGATGCGGCCGCCACTGAAGGGGCTTAACAAAGACGATAAACGTGCCCTGGCACAGGTCATCCTCGTCCTTAAACGCACAATTTCTGACATTCAAGCCGAGGGATAAATCACATGGATCTGCTCACACAAAGAGAATATCAAGCCATCGCGGCAGACATGATCCTGCCAACAAATGCCTATATCAATGGCAGCTATCGGGCTGCGATTTCCGGCGATACATTCAGCACCGTTAACCCGGCCACTGGCGAAACCTTGGCGGAAATTGCGGCATGCGGTCAAAAAGACGTCGACCTTGCAGTGGAAAAAGCACGTGAGGCTTTTGACGATGGCCGTTGGAGCAGAATGCACCCCTCGGAGCGCAAAGACGTCCTGATCCGATTTGCCAAGCTTTTGACACGCGGTGCCCGCGAGCTTGCCGTGATGGAGAGCATCGATAGTGGCAAGACGATCTTTGATTGCGAAACCGTCGATGTTCCCGAGACGATCAATTGCATTAAGTGGCACGCAGAAACCATCGACAAGCTTTATGATCAGGTATCTCCCGCCTCGGATAATCACATTGCAATGGTTGTCCGAGAACCTATCGGTGTTGTGGGGCTGGTTTTACCGTGGAATTTCCCACTTCTGATGCTGGCGTGGAAGATTGGGCCTGCCCTGGCAGCGGGATGTTCAGTCTTGGTAAAGCCCGCTCAAGAAACCAGTCTAACAGCGTTGCGCATTGCCGAGTTGGCGACCGAAGCTGGCCTTCCCAGAGGTGTCCTGAATGTGCTTCCCGGCGGTGGCGCTGACGTCGGCGAACCGATTGGGCGGCATATGGATATCGACATGGTGTCCTTCACCGGTTCAACAGTTACCGGCAAAAAATTTCTATCCTATTCAGCGGATTCCAACGCCAAGGAAGTGGTCCTTGAAATGGGCGGTAAGAACCCAGCAATTGTTATGGATGACGCAGAAAATCTTGATCGGGTGGCACAACACATCGTCAATGGAGCATTTTGGAATATGGGTCAAAATTGCTCGGCCAGTTCACGGTTGATTGTACACCGCACTGTGAAAGCCGAACTGATCGACCGAATTACGGCCCATGCACGCCATTGGAATGTTGGCGATCCCCTTGATCCCGAAACCCGCATTGGCGCACTGGTCAGCGCGGCTCACTTCGAAAAGGTAAGTAGCTATCTCTCAGATGCCGGGACAATTTTGATGGGCAGTGGCGTCCATAACGGAACTCATGTCGAAGCGACTGTTGTCGAAGTTCCAGACAATAAGCACAAACTGGCACAGGACGAAATATTTGGCCCTGTTCTTACTGTGATTGAAATCGGGAGTTTTGACGAGGCGATCCAAATCGCAAACGATTCAGAATACGGGCTATGCGCGTCAATTTATACAGCGCATGTTAAACGTGCTATGCGTGGCGCGCGGGCATTACGCGCAGGCACAGTGACAGTTAACAGCTTCGGCGAAGGAGATATCACCACACCCTTTGGCGGCTATAAACAATCCGGTTTTGGCGGGCGCGACAATTCGCTCCACGCGCATGATCAATATACACAACTCAAGACCATATGGATCGACTTAGCAGATGATCGGGATGAAGCAATAGATTGATGGGATGCGCCGCGAAAACTTGTAGCGCAGAATTGTTAGAAACTTCTCACGTATTAGGAAAAATTGGTTTCAAAAATTAGAGTTGCCGCTTGCGCATTTGCAGCGGCAGAACGATTTTAGTTCGATCGAGATTGGTTCCAGTGAATAACCGATCTAGTGGTATCTACTGCACTGCCGAATAGACGGTACAGCTTGCGCGAACGGTTTCTGCGTGAACGAAAACTGCGTTTTCATGGTTGGTTTCGTCCGCGTCCTGCATGTTCAAGCAACAAGCAACGAAAGTTCAGTTTGGAAGAGGTCTTCGAATCCGCTCGGCAATGACCGCTTCCGCGACTTGGGCGGCGTTGCAGCGAAGTGATCACCGCAGTTGCGATACAATGCTGCGTCAGCGAAGGTGAAAAATCTAAGGTCGGTTTTGTCCGCAAAGCAGCCATCCATGCA
>DGNZ01000149.1 GCA_002389175.1 Rhodospirillaceae bacterium UBA4479
TATTGAGCGCATAGATTTAGGCTACACCAGCAATTAGATGCGAGTTCTCAATAATAGGGCCGCACAAATCAATCTCCGATTGGTTTAGGTCCGGGGTCTTTGGTCAATGGCAACAGCGATGTTCGGATGCGCCGCAGGTTCTCTTTGACTCGTTCTGGCCGCTTTCTCGCAGCACCGGCGGCCAGGACATCGACAATCGCAATGTAGACAAGACGCGAGGCTGAGGGTTTGTAAATGTCTTGATCTTCAGGAATATCGATTTGGATTGAAATGTCCGTTAGCAGTGCAAGGTCTGAGCCGGTTTTGGTTAAGCTGATCGTAGTTGCGCCATATTGTTTGGCGATTGCAATGCTATCCAAAAGTTCAGCAGGTTGACCACTTGATGAAATTGCGACCAGCACATCACCTTCGATCAGGGTCGAGGATAGCATGCGCTGGAGATAACCGTCGGCATGCGCCTCTGCGGGAATACCAAGCCGAAAAAACCTGTTGGCCCCCTCACGAGCAACATTGGCAGAGCCCCCGCCAACACCAAGAAAGGCTATGCGGTGGGCATCGGCAAGTTTGTCTGTTGCTTGTTCAATCGCCTCACTATCCAGTTGCCCACGAACCAGCGTCAGAGTGTCGACCAATGTACTGAACACCTGTGTTACCAATTGCCCGGTTTCAGATTGATCTCCGCTTGCCCCCCCAAGATATTGCAAACTGACCGCCACGTTTTGCGCAAGTCTGATTTGAAAGTCGCGGAACCCTTCGCAGCCGATTGTTGTACAGAATCGATTTACTGTCGCGACAGAAACCTCGGTTGCCGCTGCAATCTCGTGCTGCGAAAGAAAAGAGATTCCCTCAAGGTTTGCCAGCACAAAATCAGCAACCAGTTGCTCGCGCTTGGGGAAAGCTCCGTTCAGAGTGCGCACATGCGAGATGAGATCGATAACTTCGAGCATTGTCTTGGTGTGCCTCTCATACGGGCTTATATGCCACTACATCCATTTCAACCTTGGCGTCTACCATTAGCGCACTTTGCACTGTGGCCCGCGCGGGTGGATGTGCGGCGAAATATTTAGCAAAGACCGAATTGAAACTGGTGAAATCCCGTGGATCGTCCAGCCAAACGCCGACTTGTACCACATGCTCCAAGCTGCAATCTGCAAGTTTTAGAACGGCGATGATATTGGCTATAACAGCTTCTGACTGTGCGATGATCCCCCCTGTGACAACTTCGCCGTCAACTGTCGGGACTTGCCCGGATACATAGATAAAATCCCCCGCACGCACGGCTTTAGAAAAGGGGCGCGGCGTGCCGCCAGCAGCAGCGTCTGCGCCGTCAAAGCGGATGATTTTTTGTGGAGTAGTTTGCATATTGGTAACCTTTATGTAAGTTATTTACATTTTATACTCGGTTTAGCTGACTTTTCCAAATAATATTTGACTATTATTGGCTAAATTGTAAGATATTTACATCTAAATAAAATTAACTTGAAACATCATAACGAAGGAGATTGAGATGAAACTGAAAATTTGGATGAAATCTGCGCTGGCAGTGGGGGCTTTGATGACCCTGACAAGCGGGGCATATGCCGATGGCATGTTGCGCTATGCTACCGTGGGCGAACCTCCCAGCCTTGATCAACAGGTTGTTACCTCTGATCTGGCAACCACCATTGCGCATCATATGTTTGAAGGTTTGTACACCTTTAATGCGTCCAATGCGCCAGTACCGCTGCTAGCATCTGGCGAAACTGTGTCCGCAGATGGCAAAACAATTGTAATTGCGCTGCGCGAGGGTGTTAAGTTTCATAATGGTCAGGCTATGACATCTGCCGACGTCCTGGCATCACTTCAGCGTTGGGGCGAATTTGGCTCACGTGGCAGCCTGATTTTTGATCACGTCGACAGTGTTGAGGCGAGTGGAGATTATGAGATCACCATAAATCTTAAAGAGCCCTTCGGCCCTTGGAAAAATCTAATGGCCTTTATAAACGGTGGTCCCGCGATCTATCCAGCTAGCGTTATGGAAGGCGCTACAAAGGAACCAATCTCTCCTGATCAGTACATTGGGACAGGTCCATACAAGTTCAACGAATGGGAGGCCAATCGCTATGTAGAGTTGGTGCGCTTTGACGGTTACATTTCGCCCGAGGGAGCGGCCGACGGATACGGCGGTGAACGAGCGACTAATTTTGATACACTCCGTTTTATCCCAGTGTCTGATGTGGGTACTCGGGTCGCCGGGGTTCGCGCTGGAGACTACGACTATGCCGAAAGCATTCCGGGTGATTTGTTTGCAGATTTGGATGCAGATTCGGGCGTGAAAACTATGCTTAACGGTGGGCCAATTTTTGGTTTGGTCTTTCTAAACTCCAGTGATGGTCCATTGAAAGAAAACTTTGCGCTGCGTCGTGCCATTCAGACGGCCATCGACAAAACACCCGCCTTGCAAGTTTCTATTGGGCCCGAAGGACTGTGGCGCGCCAATGGCTCTTTTGCTCCAGAAGGCAGTGTTTGGGCTACTAAAGCAGGCACCGAAAACTACGGCCGTGGAGACGCAGAAGCAGCAAAAGCTATGGCAGCAGAGGCAGGCTACGACGGTCAGCCAATCAAGTTCATGGTCTCGACTAACTATCCATTCCATTATGACAGTGCGATCGTTTATACCAAGCAACTGGCGCAGGCGGGGTTCAATATTGACCTTCAGGTCTATGACTGGGCAACATTGATTGAAAAGCGTGCGCAGCCTGATCAGTGGGATTTGTTCTTTACACACCATGGTTTTGTACCGGATCCAATCTTGATCTCTGTGATGAACGACAATTACCCCGGTTGGTGGGCAACTCCCGAAAAGAAAGCTTTGAAAGATCGTTTCACAGCGTCCTCAGACCCGAGTGAGCGTCAAGAAATTTGGGCGGAGCTTCAGGCCTTGATCTACGAACAGGTGCCAACAATGAAGACCGGCGACGTTTATACCTACAACATTGCCTCTCCAAAGCTGAAAGGGCTTGGCAAACAGACTTTGATTTGGCCAAGCTTTTGGAACGTTTCCAAGTAAGGTTCTTCCCAGCCCCCTGCTAAACTTGAAGCGGGGGGCTAATTTACCCATTCCAGTCAACTGAGGTTAACATGCTTGCGTATACTGCAAAACGCCTTTTGACTCTTATCCCAACGCTTCTGGCAGCATCTATATTGGTGTTTCTTTTTGTGCACCTAATCCCTGGGGATCCTGCTGCAATCCTGTTGGGCGACACGGCGACGCCTGAAGAGGTGGCACAACTTTCTGCTGAAATGGGCTTTGACCGTCCCCTCCACGTTCAATATTTTATTTGGCTGGGAAATGTCTTGCAAGGCGATCTCGGCACTTCAATTTTCTTTCGCCAACCGGTCTTATCGGTCATCGGCAGTGGGGCTGAGACGTCGATCTTGCTCGCAAGTATGACAATGATTTGGATCATCCTCATTGGCTTACCAATTGGCATTTTATCTGCTACCAGACAAGGAACCTGGATCGATCAGATTACTTCAAGCGGGGCGATGTTGGCTGCGTCCATCCCGACCTTCTGGCTTGGCCTTTACCTGATCATGATCTTTTCTGTTACACTGGGATGGTTTCCGAGTTCTGGCTTTCCGTCGCTGTCGGATCACGGCGGTATAACAAACTTACGCTATCTGCTACTTCCGAGCCTGACCTTAGCCGCGCCAAACGCAGCTTTGATTGTTCGGTTGGTCCGCGCCTCTATGCTGGATGTCTCGCGCGAGGATCATGTCCGCACCGCCCGGGCGAAAGGGCTGCATCCGACGCGGGTAGCCATCAAGCACATATTCCGCAATGCTTTGATCGCTGTTGCTGCAGCGTTCGGATTTACTTTTGCTGCCCTGATATCTGAGGCGGTTGTGACTGAAACTGTGTTCTCGCTCCCTGGAATTGGACGACTTGTCGTTCAATCTATCTTGCGCCGGGATTATCCGGTCATACAAGGAGTCATCCTTGTGATTGTTGTTCTATACATGGTTGTCAACTTGGCCGTGGACCTCGCCTATGCGCGGTTAGATCCAAGGGTATCTCTAAAATGAACACTTTGATTTTCTTCCAAACTGCATTTGCCGGCCGCAGGCTTGCCACATTAGGTTTTCTCTGGCTCGTCATGATTACAGTAGCGGCATTGGCGGCACCGCTCATTGCTCCCTTTGATCCGCTTGAGATTGACCCGGTGGGCCGATTGGCAGAACCGGGATGGCCAAATCTCTTTGGCACAGACCACTTTGGCCGTGATACGTTCTCGCGCGCGGTATATGGCGCCCGCATGACGGTGATCATTGGGACGGGCAGCGTCGCTGTTGCTCTTTTAGCAGGTGGCTTGATTGGTATGATCTCAGCCTATTTTACCCGATTGGGCCATTTTCTTATGCGCTGTGTGGATGTCCTGATGGCTTTCCCCGCTTTACTGATGGCGCTTGCCTTGATCACGCTGCTGGAGCGAAGTGTATTCAACACGATCCTTGTGATCGGTATTGTCTACGCCACCACCACCGCCCGGATCCTATATGGTATGACATTGAAATTGAGGGGCGAAGTGTTCGTTGATGCTGCTGTCTGCTCTGGCGCTGGACACTTTTCCATTCTCTTTCGTCACATTCTGCCGAATCTCGTCTCACCTTTGCTGGTGCAAGCCAGCTTCATATTTGCCTTTGCGCAGTTACAGGCCGCTGCACTTGATTTTCTCGGTCTTGGCCTGCCACCCGAAGTGCCAAGTTGGGGCAATATGCTGTCCGAAGAACGCATCTATGTCACCCGCGCCCCATGGCTTCTGATCTATCCCGGCATGCTGATTGTGTTATCAGTTTTTTCTATGAACCTAGTGGGGGACGCGCTGCGTGACAGCATCGATCCGCGCTTTAAAGACGATATTGCGGGGGTCTGATCACATGGCATTGCTGGAGGTTCAAGATCTTGAGATAGCCGTCAGGACAAAGGGCAAGCTTTTGCCAGTTGTTCAAGGCGTGTCCTTTGACGTTGATGACAATGAAACTCTGGGCATCGTTGGTGAAAGTGGTTGTGGCAAAAGTCTTACTGCGCTGGCGATTATGGGACTTTTGGGGGGTACCACCGTGCGGATCACTGGCGGGAATATCCGCTTTGATGGTATGGATTTGTTGACGCTTTCTGACGGTGAACGGCGCAGCATCATGGGCAACCGGATGGCGATGATTTTCCAAGAACCGATGACGAGTCTCAACCCTGTCTACCGCATTGGTGACCAAATCATCGAAAACATTCGCCAGCATCAAAAAATGACCAATGCACAGGCGCGCGACCGCGCGGTTGAATTGCTGAGCCTTGTGCGGATCCCAAACCCGTCTGAACGTGTAGACAGTTTTCCCCATCAAATGTCTGGTGGACAACGTCAGAGAGTCATGATCGCAATGGCTTTATCTTGTGATCCTAAACTGCTGATCGCAGACGAGCCCACGACTGCGTTGGATGTGACAGTGCAGAAAGAAGTTCTCGATTTGATGGCGGACCTTCAGACCCGTATGGGGACAGCTATCGTTCTGATCAGCCATGATCTAGGGGTGATTTCGGAGACCTGCGATAAGGTCGCGGTTATGTATCGCGGCCGCGTGGTCGAGGCCGCTGCAACAGAAAATCTGTTCACAGAATTGGCCCATCCTT
>DGNZ01000145.1 GCA_002389175.1 Rhodospirillaceae bacterium UBA4479
AGACGCCAATGCAGCGTCCGCAGAGTTGGGCATCGATGCGGGACATATTCCGATACGTGCCGTCGAAAATACAGACGATGTTCATAACGTCATCGTATGTACGTTATGTTCGTGTTACCCGCGGCTACTCATTGGATTGCCACCAGATTGGTACAAATCCCGCGCCTATCGCAGTCGCACGATCAAAGAACCGCGTGCGGTCTTGTCTGAATTCGGTACCGATCTTCCAAAGGATATCGAAGTCAGGGTCCATGACTCGACAGCTGATTTACGTTATATGGTGCTCCCGAAACGTCCGGATGGCACTGATGGTTGGGACGAGGAAGCACTTCAGGGACTGATCACGCGTGACAGCATGATCGGTGTCAGCCTTCCAAAATCTCCCGACTAAGCATTCGCTGACGACCAAACACGCCCATATTGGGCCCAAATAAATATATAGAGGATACGATGGCACAAACACCGCAATTCCAGTGGGAAGACCCATTCTTGCTTGAAAATCAGCTCTCTGACGAAGAGCGCATGATCCGCGATACGGCACGCGATTATGCCCAAGATAAGCTGATGCCCCGCATCCTAGAAGCGTACCGCAACGAAACTTTTGATGTCGAAATCATGCGCGAGATGGGCGAGCTTGGCATTTTAGGCCCAACGATCCCCGAAGAATTCGGTGGCGCTGGTGTCAATCACACCAGTTATGGCCTGATCGCCCGCGAGATTGAGCGCGTCGACAGTGGCTATCGCTCCGTATTCAGTGTGCAGTCATCCCTGGTCATGCATCCGATTTATGCCTATGGCAGCGACGAGCAAAAAGCCAAATACCTGCCAAAGCTGGCACGTGGTGAATACATTGGTTGCTTTGGTCTGACCGAACCTGATTTTGGGTCCGATCCAAACGGCATGAAAACCAAAGCTGAAAAAATCGATGGCGGATATCGTATTTCCGGCTCGAAAATGTGGATTTCCAACGCCCCCGTAGCGGATGTATTCATCATCTGGGCGCGTCTGGATGGGGTCATTCGTGGCTTTATTCTGGAAAAAGGTGCCAAGGGTCTCTCGACCACAAAGATCGAAGGCAAGCTGTCTTTGCGTGCATCGATCACTGGCGGCATTTCCATGGACAACGTCGAAGTCACCGAAGACGCGATCTTACCCAACGTCGAAGGCCTCAAAGGTCCCTTTGGCTGCCTGAACAAAGCACGCTTTGGGATTGCATGGGGCGTGATTGGTGCCGCTGAATTCTGCTGGCATGCAGCGCGCGACTACACGTTAGAGCGTAAGCAGTTTGGTCGCCCCCTCGCCAACAATCAGCTGATCCAAAAGAAACTCGCCGACATGCAGACCGAGATCACGCTTGCACTACAAAGTGTGCTGCGCGTTGGTCAGTTGCTGGATGAAGGCTTGTGTGCGCCTGAAAATATCTCGCTCGTGAAGCGGAATTCAACAGGCAAGGCGCTGGATATCGCACGCCTGTCGCGTGATATGCACGGCGGCAATGGCATTGCTGATGAATACCACATCATGCGCCACATGCTGAATTTGGAAACTGTGATCACCTACGAGGGCACGCACGACATTCATGCGTTGATCCTGGGTCGCGCCCAAACAGGCCTGCAGGCGTTCACAGGATAATTCCACTATGATACCACCGGGGAATTTCCCCGGGCCGATATTATGTGCCAGAATGCTACCAACTTTGCGTGTATAGCATTCTGGCCAATCGGGAACCGGTTATGCAATTGAACGTCATTTTCGACACCGTATGTCCGTGGTGTTACATCGGAAAACGCCGCCTTGAGCGTGCGCTCGCGATGCGGCCAAAACTCAGCGTGACGATCCAATGGCATCCGTTTTTACTAAACCCGGATATGCCGCCCAACGGCATTGATCGCACCGCATACCTGATCAAAAAATTTGGCAGCGAGGCACGCGTACGTCGGATTTATGGTGCCATCGGTGAGGCTGGTGAATCCGTCGAAATCGAATTTGCTTTTGATCGTATTCGACGAACACCAAATTCTATCTTATCTCACAAATTAATCCGATACGCCTCGGAGCGGATTGCCCCCGATAGTTTGGTCGAAGACATCTTTGCCGCTTATTTTATCAAAGGATCAGATATTGGCGACATCCCGGTACTGATGGACTTGGCCGCACACCACGGTCTTAACCTGGATGCGCTTGAGGAGTACCTCGAAAGTGATCTGGATGCCGACACGGTCTATGAAGAAAATGCCCGCGCCCATCGCCTGGGGATCAATGGCGTTCCCGCCTTTAATTTTAATGGCGGCATGGTGATTTCCGGTGCGCAGGAACCCGAAGTGCTGGTCCGCGTCATGGACGCTGCGAGCGCAACGGGCGACGCATTGGAGGCTTATTCGTGAGTGCCCTGCATCAACTGACGATGAGCTATATCCCCGAACAGGATAGAATTCTGTTCCGCCTTTCGACCAAGGACAAAACCGAATATCGGATGTGGCTGACCCGGCGTTTCGTCACCGTATTGTGGGGCGCGCTCGGCCAGACGTTTTCAAAACGCCCTGAACTTGCCGAGATCATCGATAAAGACGTCCAGGACGCCGTGCTTGGCATGAAGCACCAAGAGGCTGTGCAAAGCACCGATTTTGAAACGCCACCTGTCGAAGACAACGCAGACGTGACATCCAACACAGGTCCCCTGCTGATCACGGGCGGCAAAGTCCACCCGGGAAAAAACCTCACCGGTATTTCATTTCGGAGCGAAGACGGCGCCGACATTCGCTTCAATCTGAATGAACAACTGATGCACGCGTTTTGCCACCTGATCGTTACCACATCGACCAAGGCAGACTGGCGCCTAGATTTGAGCGTTGGCGATGGTCAGGTCGTGGTGCCCCAAGGCGAAGCCCTCGTACATTAACTGCGCGAAGCTTTGGTCCACTGACCATTCTTCAGACTGGGCTTAACCCGCACCTTCATTAATTTTCGCCAGTTCTTTGGCCAGGTATGTAACACCCGTCAATCGATCCTTTGGCGTATCCCATAATCGCGAGAACACCAGTTTCTGATCGGGACGAAGCTTTGCCGTACCGCTTTGCGACGTGATCCATTCGACGAGCGCAATCGGATCTTTAACCTGGTTGTCCAAGAACTCGACAACGGCACCCTTTGGCCCGGCATCCAGTTTGGCAATCCCCGCCGTTCGGCAGAATTGTTTGATTTTGACCACATCCAATAAGTTTTCTGTCTCGGATGGGATCGGCCCAAACCGGTCAATCATCTCTGCGGCAACGTGTTCGATCTCATCGTTGGTCTTGAGCCACGCAATCCGGCGATACAGCCCCATACGCACGGTCAGGTCTGCAACATACCAATCAGGGATCAACACAGGCATACCGATGTTCACGTTTGGTGACCAATCGACGTCTTCAGCATTCTCGCCCAGGCCGCGCGCATCGGCGACGGCTTCTTCAAGCATCTGCTGATAAAGCTCAATCCCGACCTCGCGAATGTGCCCGGATTGCTCGTCACCCAGCAGGTTCCCAGCACCGCGAATATCCAAATCATGACTGGCGAGCGTGAAGCCTGCGCCTAAGCTATCCAATGTCTGCATGACTTCCAGTCGTTTTTCAGCGGCCTTGGTCAGGGTTTGTCCCGGCGGCAACGTGAGGTAGGCATACGCTCGGGTCTTGGACCGTCCGACACGCCCCCGCAGCTGATACAGCTGTGCGAGGCCAAACATATCGGCCCGGTGGATGATGATCGTATTCACCGATGGCAAATCAAGGCCGCTTTCGATGATGTTGGTCGACAACAACACATCATACGCGCCGTCATAAAACCGCGAGATGATATCTTCCAAATCCTTCACCGGCATTTGCCCGTGGACCATCGCGAACTTCGCCTCTGGGACCAGTTCCGCTAAACGGTTAGAGACTTTTTCCAAATCATTGACCCGTGGGCAGACATAAAATGTTTGCCCGCCGCGATACTGTTCACGAAGGATCGCTTCGCGGACGATGACGGGATCAAATGGCAACACGAACGTGCGCACAGCCAGACGGTCAACGGGCGGTGTTGCGATGATGCTCATTTCACGCAAACCGCTCAGCGCCATTTGTAATGTTCGGGGGATCGGTGTCGCGGTCAGCGTCACCACATGAATGTCAGATTTCAGCCCCTTCAGGCGTTCCTTGTGGCTCACGCCAAAGTGCTGTTCCTCATCGATAATCAATAATCCCAGATCGCGGAACCGAATATCCTTTGCCAACAAGGCATGCGTGCCAACGACGATATCCACGTCGCCACGTTTTAAGCCTTCTTTGGTGGCCGCGGATTCTTTTGATGTAACCAGACGAGACAGTTGTTCGACCCTCACCGGAAAGCCCTTAAATCGGTCTGTGAATGTCATATAGTGTTGGCGACACAACAATGTGGTTGGCACGACTACGGCAACTTGTTTGCCTTCCATGGCGACGGCAAAGGCAGCACGTAACGCCACCTCGGTCTTTCCAAATCCGACATCCCCACAGACCAAACGATCCGTCGGGCGACCTTTTTGTAGATCGCTAAGGATCGCACCAATGGTTTCCAACTGATCCTCGGTCTCGTCGAACGGGAACCGCGCGCAGAATTCTTCGTACGCCCCCTCGGGTGCCGAAAACCGCGCCGCTTGTTTCAATTCACGCGCGGCAGCGACTTTGATCAACTCGTCGGCGATGGCTTTGACACGTTCTTTCAGTTTTGCCCGGCGGGCCTGCCACGCGGCTCCACCCAGCTTATCCAACTGAACGCCCGCATCCTCTGAACCGTACCGCGTCAGCAGATCGACGTTTTCAACGGGTAAGAACAGTTTGCTGTTCCCGGCATATACTAGGCGCAAGCAATCGTGGGGCGCGCCGCCGACCTTAATCGTTTCCAAATCTTCAAACTGGCCGATCCCGTGATCGACGTGCACGACAAGATCACCGGGCGCCAACGATGAGACTTCGGCGATAAAGTTTTCAGGACGAATACGGCGACGTCCCGGACGTCCCATACGCTCGCCCAGCATATCGCTCTCGGAAATGACGTGCAGATCGCCGCTGATAAAACCGTTGTCCATGCCGACAATGGCAATCGCCGCCGCGCCATTTTTGATGTCCGGACCCGATACGACGGGCAAACTGGCCCCACCGTGATCAACCAACAAACCGCGCAAACGTTCAGCCGACCCATCGCTAAGAGCCGCAATCAAAACCCGCTTATCGGCTTTTGTTAGTTTTTCGATTTCCTGAACGACGGCTTCGTAAACATTCGCACTTGGGTCAACGCGCACATCCGCAAAATCCCGGCTGGCACCGCCTGCATAATCCGTTCCACCGGTTTGGAACGGCGTCAGATCAGCAACAGAACATTTCGAAAGCCCTGCATTGAATTCATCTTCTTCGACGAACATACGGCCCGGCGGCACCGGACGGTACGGCACGCCGCTATCCGCATCTGAAATGGTTTGGCGCGCCATATAATATTCAGCGATCAGTTCACGCCGCGATTGCATGGCCGCATCAGCTTGATGATCAAACAGGACCACAGCATCGGGTGCGTAATCAAAAACGCTTTCAAGCCCATCATGGAACAGCGGCAGCCAGTGTTCGTGACCTGGGTGACGGCGCCCTTCGCTAACGGCCTCATACAACGGGTCATCGCCCCCGCCCGATTGAAACAATTCATGATACTGGGCACGGAACCGCGCGATGGCCGCGTCATCAAGAGGTGCCTCGCTGACCGGGGCCAGCAACGCCGACGATATCTCGCCCGTACTGCGTTGCGTCGCTGGATCGAACGCACGCAGCGTATCCAATTCGTCACCAAAGAAATCTAACCGCACAGGACCACCCGCACCCGCAGGATACACATCCACGATACCGCCACGCACGGCGAACTCACCGGGCTCTGTCACCGTTTCGATCCGGTTAAAACCAAAACGTTCTAATTCCCGGATCATGTCATCAGGATCGACGCGCGTGCCTTTTTCAAGCGTCCGTCCGGCCCCCTGCAGATACGCACGCGGCGGAACCTTTTGTAAGATTGCAGACACCGTCGTCAAAACCACACGCCCCTTTGGGGCTGGTGCCGTCAATTGACCAAGAGCGGCCAAGCGCTGCCCGATAATGGCCCGCCTCGGCGAAACCCTGTCATATGGCAGACAATCCCACGCTGGCAGTTCGACGATATCTGTACTCGGGGCAAAGAACGCCGCGATGGACGCACGTCGCGACAGGCCAGCGTCATCTCGCAGCACCAATAATACGGTCTTGCCCGCAGATGCCAGTTCGGATGCCAGCAGCACATCGACGCCTTCGGGCACGCCACCAACATCCCGGCGGCCGGGCTTCAAAATGTCTTCGATTTTTAGAGTCACTTGGTGCCGTTGTATTTCTTAATCTGCCGGAGCACGTCGCTATCGACGATATCAGGTGTGGGCTCTTTGCCCGTGATCCAGTTATAGAGATCGTTATCGGTATGATTCATCAAGTTTTCGAACATATCCAACTCGTGCTCAGACATGTTTTCCACGCGCTCATTGGCAAAACGACCAATCATAACGTCGTTTTCCTTCATGCCGCAGTGGTTTGACCGATAAATCAGGCGTTTTCTTCGCGCGTCCAAGACTGTGACCTTTTCGACGATGATGGGACTGCGTAGGATATAAATCGTCGCGAGCCAATTGTCAGCGTCCGAAAAGACGAAAAATGCGCCCGGAAATTTTATTTGCCCTATTTAAGCCGATTACGACCCTCAAAGGGATCGGTGCGCGTACGGGCGCGCTGATTGAAAAACTGGCAGGGCCCCACGTTATTGACCTGGTTTGGCACCTGCCGAGCGACGTCATAGACCGCCGCCACTCGCCCAAAATCG
>DGNZ01000218.1 GCA_002389175.1 Rhodospirillaceae bacterium UBA4479
GTCTTTAAAATGGAAAGCCACAATCACCCATCGTATATCGAGCCCTATCAGGGGGCAGCAACTGGTGTTGGCGGTATCCTCCGCGATGTCTTCACCATGGGCGCGCGCCCTGTATGTAATTTGAACGCACTGCGCTTCGGCAGCCCCGATCATCCTAAAACAAAGCACTTGGTATCAGGCGTTGTCGCCGGGATTGGTGGATATGGCAACTGCGTCGGTGTCCCAACCGTCGGCGGTGAATGCGAATTCCACGAAAGCTATAACGGTAACATTTTGGTCAATGCCATGACTGTCGGTGTGGCCGATGCGGATAAGATTTTTTATTCAGCGGCATCGGGGATCGGCAACCCCATCATCTATGTCGGATCGAAAACCGGTCGCGATGGAATCCACGGTGCGACCATGGCATCGGCCGAATTTTCAGAAGATTCCGAAGAAAAGCGCCCAACCGTCCAGGTCGGCGACCCCTTTACTGAGAAATTGTTGATCGAAGCATGCTTAGAATTGATGGATACCGATATGATCGTCGCGATCCAGGATATGGGCGCCGCGGGGCTAACATCATCATCGTTTGAAATGGCGTCTAAGGGTGGCATGGGTGTTGAACTTGACCTGGACCACGTGCCGCAACGCGAGACTGGCATGACAGCCTACGAAATGATGCTGTCCGAAAGCCAAGAGCGGATGCTTATAATTTTGAAACCCGGTCGCGAAGATGATGCACGTAAGATTTTCGAGAAATGGGAACTGGATTTCGCCGTCGTCGGTACTTTGACCGATAGCGGACACATGGTCTTGAAACACAAAGGCGAGATCGTTGCTGATTTGCCGATTGATCCATTGGCCCTGGCATCACCTGAATATGACCGTCCATGGGTTCCTACACCAACACCTGTCGCAGTCACAGCAGACGATATCCCTGCACCAAATGATCTCATGACAGCCCTTAAAACCCTGATCGGCTGCCCGCAGTTGGCCTCCAAACGCTGGGTTTGGGAACAATACGATCACATGGTCATGGCAGATACCCTGGGTGTCGGGCGTCCTGGAAAATCTGATGCAGCCTTGGTCCGCGTTCATGGTACCCAAAAAGCATTGGCCGTTACATCTGACTGTACACCGCGTTACTGCAAAGCCGAGCCTATAGTGGGTGGTCGCCAAGTGGTTGCCGAGGCATGGCGCAACATCACCGCCACAGGTGCAACACCATTGGCCATTACCGACAACATGAACTTCGGTAATCCTGAAAAACCGGAAATCATGGGCCAATTTGTAGGCTGCATCGAAGGCATGCGCGAGGCCTGCAACGCACTCGACTTCCCTGTCGTCTCAGGCAACGTGTCGCTTTATAACGAAACCAATGGCCAAGCGATTCTGCCTACACCCACGATTGGGGCCGTCGGCCTGTTGAACGATTACACCACCACCGTTGGCATCGGATTGAAAGCTGCGGACGAGACGTTGATTCTGATCGGGGAGACAGCCGGACATCTGGGGCAAAGCCTGTATATCCGCGAGCTTCATGGCCGCGAAGATGGCGGCACGCCGCCAGTAGATCTGGTGACCGAACGTAAGAACGGCGATTTGGTTCGCAATGCTATCCAAGCTGGTATGGTCAGCGCGTGTCACGATCTGTCCGATGGCGGAATATTGATCGGCGTCACTGAAATGGCGATGGCAGAAGGCATTGGCGCCACCATCGACATGTCAAATGGCGATATTCCAGCCTATGCGTGGCTGTTTGGCGAAGATCAGGCGCGCTACATCGTCGCGACCAGCAAACCAGAAACGGTCCTTGCGATGGCGGCCGAAGCTGGCGTGACGGCGGCGAAACTCGGCACCACAGGTGGCGATGCTGTGTCCTTGTCGAGCGGTGAAAGCATTAAGGTCAAAGACCTCAAAACCACCAACGAAAGCTGGATGCCAGACTTTATGGGGTAATGCTAGCGGGGGCTTTGGCCGCCGCAGGCGATCAATCCATCCATGATCATCGGTAATTCTGGGGGCGCAAAAAGATCGACCAGGATGGCCTCGTACCATGGCATGTCATCACGCCATTCAGTCAAATCATCGATTAAATGCGGCGCGATATTAAAGCGTTCACCGGTCTCGATAAATCGTGCGTTGCACGCCCCTGGGGTCGCAGTAACCGGCTCCATCGCGAATGTACGCACTTCACCGCCACACGTATCTAAGCGCCTGACGATATCGTAGATCACCTCGCGCTTACCCTTGCATGCAAATGTCAGACTTTTCCGCAGCATCCATCGATAGTCATCGGCATCCATCTGTGCAGGCTTTGCACCGTCCGTCACAAGAATGCAGTGATGCGCATCGCCCGCTGGTTCTGCGGGCCATTCAATATCTGCATCACGCGCTGAGTACATCGCCTCGCAAGTTTGTTTAAACGCGGGATCCGAAATGACCGGCAAATCATTTGCGAATGCTTGCAATATGCTGAACAAACCGACATACAAAAACATGGTCATTCCCGCGAAAGCAGGAACCCTGAACTTCCTGAAATCAGCCAAGATTAACAGGCTCATAGGGTGTCGTATCCGGCGCACCGGACGCAAACAGCCATTTCGGTTTCTCGCCAAATCGGTCCGGACCGGGTAATGCCATCAACGACGATGATACTGTTGCAAACCCATGGGCGTCACTGACAGTCATACCACCACGTTCCCCATCGCTGCCGTTGGATGCACGGCTTCCCAACAACTCAATCCATGGCGACCAATCATCTTGATCTGCGTTCGGTACCACTGCGGCCCGAAATTTGGGCAAATAGGCGGCAATCCTGGATGAGGACACATCGTTGAGGTCATGTGCGGTGATTAAGGATGTTCCGGGCGGGATAATCTCGGCATCAATCGTTGCTGTATCCCCTGTTGAGCGAAGCCAAAACGCCCCGCTTGCATCAGCGATCACCAGATTGAAGCTTCGATATGCGCGCCCATCTAAATGGGCCAAGGCTTCGGCGGCTTCTTTGGCCTCTGCGTGACTTAGGGCTTCTAATGGCAGTTCGCCCCTGGAACGCTTGCCCGTCGCGGGTCCCAATGAACCCCGCCTATTCAGTACTGCGACCGCGAGCCCATCATCATTGATCCCCACCCAGGTCCCGCCAGCTTCTTCGTCTAAGCCTGCAATGACATGCGGATGGTCATCCCAATGCCGTCCGGGCGCTTGCCAAGGACGCCCTGACATTTCATCTCGGTTCGCCCCAATCAGCATTGGCCAAGGCGCTAAAGGGTCAAAGTGGATCACTACAGTACACATACCAGCAAAATAGTCGCCTAAATGTTATTTCACCAGCAGTTCGAACGCTTGCGCATAAGAGGATTCACACCTATTTAATTCTCAACGGAATTTGATTTTCAGGGAGTAATTCAATGGCCGATGCTTTTTCCAAACGCGAAAAGGGCGAAGAGCGTAAATTCGAGATGGATCAACAGCAGTTATTTCGTGCGGAAAGCCGCCGAAATAAGCTACTCGGCCTTTGGCTTGCCGAACTTTTCGGCCTAACGGGCGAAGCTGCAGAAAATTACGCCAAAGAGGTTGTCATCGCCGATATGGATGAACCAGGTATCGAAGACGTCATGCGCAAAGTCATGTCCGATATCGAATCCAAAAAGACGCCCGTCACCGAAGATCAGGTTCGGGCCAAAATCCTCGAGCTCGACGCCGTCGCGATCGATCAGATCAAAAACGAAGTCTAATCGACCTTAATCTAGGTATATCCTCAGATTTAAAACCTCTCTGCCCCATGGGCAGGGAGGTTTTTTAGCTTTCGCCAAACACCCGCTTAAAGATGTCATCGACACGGGCCGTATGGTATGCGATCGAATCCTTGCCCAGCAGGTTGTTCAAATCATCAGCCGAAAGCACTTCTGCCAAGCCCGCATCGTTTTGCAGGAAATACGCCAAGCGATTGGCGTGATTGGCGGCTTCTTTTTCAACGTCATCCAGAACAGGTGGCGTATCCGGGTTATCCTGATCGATCCCAAAGCTTTTCCAAACGCGCATCGCGTTGCGCTGCACGATCTTATAGGCGTCTTCACGGCTGACACCATTCTGCGTCAAATGCAGCAGCACCCGTTGAGCATCATGGATACCCCCAAAGGCGTTCATATGGTTCATCATGTTGTCAGGATAGATAACCAATTTTTCGATCAATCCGGCCAAACGGTTGAGCGCAAAATTCAACGTAACCGTCGAGTCGGGGCCGATCATGCGTTCTACGGATGAGTGCGAGATATCGCGCTCATGCCAAAGCGCCACATTCTCAAGCGCAGGCACAACTGCCGAGCGCACAATCCGTGCCAGCCCAGTCAGGTTCTCGCTCAGGATCGGATTGCGTTTATGCGGCATCGCCGACGAACCTTTTTGGCCCGGCGCAAAGAATTCTTGAGCTTCGCGAACCTCTGTCCGTTGTAGGTGGCGAATTTCAACCGCGACGTTTTCAAGCGAGCTTGCGATCACGCCCAACACAGCAAAGTACTGCGCGTGGCGATCACGTGGAATAACCTGGGTCGAGATCGGCTCTGGTGTCAGGCCCATTTTCTCGGCGACGTATTCCTCAACGCGCGGATCAATATTGGCAAAGGTCCCGACAGCGCCTGAAATCGCGCACGTGGCAATATCTTCACGGGCCGCCTGCAAGCGTACTTTGTTGCGCTCGAACTCAGCATAGAAGCGGGCAAATTTCAGTCCCATCGTCGTGGGTTCTGCATGGATACCGTGTGATCTGCCGATGCAAGCGACCAACTTGGTCTCAAACGCACGTTTCTTTAGCGACGCCAGGACTTTATCGATGTCGGCCAGCAACAAGTCTGCGGCCTGGGTCATTTGCACAGCTAAGCACGTATCCAAAACGTCAGATGATGTCATGCCCTGATGCACAAATCGCGATTCCTCGCCAATGTGTTCTGCTAATTCCGTGGTGAAGGCGATCACATCGTGTTTGGTCTCAAGCTCAATTTCATCAATGCGCGCAATCCGCTGGTCGGTATACGGCTTATCGCCATTCGCCCAAATTGCCGCAGCGGCTTCTTTTGGGATAACCCCAATTTTGGCCATCGCGTCACAGGCATGGGCTTCGATTTCAAACCAAATACGGAACTTATTTGCCGCGTCCCAAATCGCTGTCATCTCGGGTCGGCTATAGCGCGGAATCATATGAGGTATCCTTATTGTTGAGCGCGCCGATCATACTGCCGTTATCCATTTTTAAAAGGCTGATAAACCTGCAATCCGATGACTTTCTTGGTCTTTGGCCTTATATAAGTTCAATGGCCACAAATACCAAAAAATCAGCCCCCTTGATCGACATTCCATTCGTTGATGCCTCTATCGGCGGCTCCCTCGCGCTGACCCAGGCAGAAGCATCAAGGTTCAATGCAATCATGACCGCCGGGCGTCAGCACTATGGCACAGCCGCGATCAGTATTGGCGATGTGGTATCGCGCGCGTGGCTTTCTCGTCAAAAAAGCCCCCTTGCCACCGAGATCGATGCCATCGCCGCCGAGGCTGGTCGCAATGGGGCGTGGTTACTTAATCTGTCTTATGAGTGGAGTTGCACCACTGGCACAGGGCCTGATCCTTCGGGTGATGGAAATCGGATGCTGCGGACATTGGATTGGCCACTTGATGGATTGGGCGAGACCATCGTCGTCGCAAAATTCAAAAGCGCCGTCGGCGAATATTTCAACATCACATGGCCAGGATTCGTGGGTGTTGCCACAGCAATGGCGCCGGGGCGGTTTTCGGCTGCAATCAATCAGCCCCCCTTTCGAAAGTGGACCAAGTCCTGCTGGGTCGATTGGATAATCAATCGTGGGCGATTGTTAGGCCGAAAAGCCATCCCGCCCACACATTTACTCCGAGACGTTTTTGATACCTGCGCCACATATGACGAGGCAAAGCAAAAGCTCACCGAAACGCCCTTGGCGATTCCTGCTTTCTTTACGCTTAGTGGGACGTCACCAAACCAATCGTGCCTGATTGAGCGCGAAGAAAATGATTTCAGTATCCATGAAGCCCCAACCGCATGCTCCAACCAATGGATTGCCAAGGATATTCCAGGGCACTACCGGGGCATCGATAGTCCTGGGCGGCTGGAATTAATGAACAAGACCCGTGATCAAGCAAGTGACGGGTTTGACTGGATCTCAGAGCCAATCTTGAACGAAACCACACGGGTCGCCGTTGTCGCAAATGCCCGCACGGGGAAATTATTGGTTCGTGGATATGAACGAAATGGTGTGGTCACCTCGGACTTTCAAGTTCCACCTTTGGCCTGAAAACGACGAACCAAATCAAAGCCGCAATCTGGATGACTGAAATGATGGCGAAAGCCGTGGTGTAACCTTCTGGGTCAAAGCGACCATCGGAACTGGGCCAAAAATCAATGACGACCCCGACGCCCCACTGTACTGCGAACGCTGCAAAGAACACGAGCAAGTTCAATCCTGTCAGCACTCGCCCCGCCAATGCTGTGGGAAAGGCCTGCGTCAAACCTGCGTAACAAACATTGGCATAGGTCGCCATAAACACCCATAGCATCCAACCCTGAAGTGATGGCGGAATAACGCCAAGGACAATCAACGTTTGAATGATGGTGAAAATCGACATGCCCACCACTGCAATCAGAATGGCATCAACGCCCCGACGGCTCAGATATCCTGCAATCCAGGCGACACATAGATTTCCAAAGATCATCGCCGACGCCACAGCAAACAACGCATCTGCGGTTTCTCGCGCGTCATATTCCAAAACATCATGGAACCAAGGGCCCAACCAGAGGCTTTGAATGCCAATAAATGAAGCCTGACAAACCACACAAATAGGCGCGATACGCCAAAAAATTCGACTGGTGAAGACTTCGCGGACACCACCGATGGCCTCTGCCCACGTTTGCTGGGATGCATTCGACTCGTTTCTGCGGGGTACTGCCAAATATATCACAGCAGACATAAAGACCGCGAATCCACCGGCGATCCAAAAAACACCACGCCAGCCAATCGCATTGTCCAAAAGTTCTACCGGGGTGGTCCCAAGCAACGCGCCTGCTCCACCAGCCATCATTTGATAAGCGTTGATTGAGGGTAGTTTTTCTTTTGGCAGAAATAACGCATACGCGGTAAACGCTGCCATCAAGCAAGCAGATGTGCCCAAGCCCATCATCGCGCGCCCCAACATCAACAGCGCCAAAGAGCCCGATAAAGCAAATATGGCACATCCCATTGCCGCGATCAGCAACAGGGCAGATTCTGCTTTGCGTGGCCCATAGCGATCTAACAACACGCCAAGCGGCAATTGAAACGCAGCAAATGCAAATAAGTTGGCGCTGGTCAAAAGGCCCAAGTCAGAAGCGCTCAGACCCAGATCATTAATCAATGACGGCGCGATCACCGAATTGATAACCCGCAACAGATACGACAGGAGATAACCAATCGCAAAGGGGATAAAGACCCGCAAAAAGATCATCGATTTTATTCCCCCCTCGGCATCGTTCCATTCTTATAGGACGCTCCCTCAGAACACCAATGATGATCTGGAATAGGTCTTATGCTCTTACAAGAGCCGTTCAGTGTGAATAAGCCTTGGTCTTAGCTACCAACGCTTGCAACCTTTTCCACAATGGGGATTATCAAAGTTCCAAATATTAATTCTAAGGCTAAGGCATCTCCGGCAGAAACATGGATAGAGTTGAGCCACTACGACGGAGCTTTTTTGACCGCATGGGACGGTTGTCGCGGCTTAAGCTTCTGATTCCATTGAAAAGAAGCCCTCATTCCACCGAGTATTCTGCACGCGGTGTTGCCGTTGGAGTGTTCTGGGCTCTGACCCCGCTGGTCGGCATCCAAATGTACCTTTGTTTGATGACCTGGCTTCTTGCCAAACAAACCAAGAGCCTTCGGTTCAGTCTTGTGATCGCATGTGCATGGACCTGGGTGACCAATATCTTCACCATGCTTCCGATTTATTATGTTTTCTACATCACTGGTCAGGTCATGATGGGGAGTTGGGATGACATTTCTGGCTATGAAACATTCATTGTCAGTTTTGAATTCGCATTCTCTGACGATATTAGTTTCTGGGATTCCATGCTGGAACTATTGGCATTGCTGGCACGAGAAGTTGGCGTCGCCATGGGCGTTGGATGCCTGCCTTATGCGATTATTGGTGGGTGGCTGAGTTATGGCCTCTCACTCAAATATATTCAGCAACGCCGGGTCCGACGCGCGAAACGTCAAATGCGTAAAGCAAAATCAGCAGGCACTTCTGCCAACCCTCATCCATCTGAACGGCCCAATTCATCAAGTCGTTGAATAGAATCCGCCATGGCTTTATGCCAAGGCGCAAAGGCATCCGCTTCTTGTAATGTTCGCAAACCAATTTCGGTGATCCCACCCGGCGTTGCCAGATCAACGATGACCTCTTTTGGATCGCGGTCCGGATCGTTTGCTATAAACGCACCTGCTGCGCGCATCATATCGGCGCTGACTTTGCGCGCTTGAACACGGTCTACACCGCTTGCAGCCAGCACATCGGTTGTCTCGCCCACCAACTGAAACAACCACCCAAACCACGCACCCAGCGCACTTGTTTTGTTAAACGCGTCTTCGTCATCAAAAGCCGTCACCGCGCCTAATGGACCCAAGGCTTTTATGGCCAAATCATTACTTGGAAAAAGCGGGACTGCGCTCTCGTTAAGCGCACTTGCCATAACCGGCATCGCACGCGCGGCATCGG
>DGNZ01000018.1 GCA_002389175.1 Rhodospirillaceae bacterium UBA4479
TGGTCAATGGGCGATACAGGACCATGCGGACCGTGTTCAGAAATCTTCTTTGATCATGGTGACCATATCCCTGGTGGCCCCCCGGGATCTCCCGATGAAGATGGCGACCGTTTCATTGAAATCTGGAACTTGGTTTTCATGCAGTTTGAGCAACTGACCGTAGATGAACGCGTCGAACTCCCCAAGCCGTCGATCGATACAGGTATGGGTTTAGAGCGCATTGCCGCGGTCATGCAGGGAACCCACGATAATTATGAAATCGACATGATGCAGGCGTTGATCCGTGCATCATCAGAAGCATCGGGCGTCGATGCGAAAAGTGTGTCTCATCGGGTCATCGCCGACCATTTGCGCGCCAGCGCATTTTTGATTTCTGACGGGGTGCTGCCTTCGAACGAAGGGCGTGGCTATGTGTTACGCCGGATCATGCGCCGCGCCATGCGTCATGCGCACATGATCGGCTGTACTGATCCGCTGATGTTTAAATTAGTCCCAGCCCTCGTGAGCGAAATGGGGGATGCGTATCCTGATTTAAAGCGCGGTGAGGCTTTGATCACCGAGACGCTTAATTTAGAAGAAACCCGTTTTAAACAACTTTTAGAGCGTGGATTGAAGCTGCTTGATGATGCCACTGGCGATATGGCCGCTGGTGACACGTTGGACGGAGAGACCGCATTTAAGCTTTATGACACGTATGGTTTTCCGCTTGATTTGACAGAAGACGCCTTGAAGGTTCGCGAAATCACCGTGGATGGTGATGGCTTTGATGCTGCTATGAAACGCCAACGCGACGAAGCGCGCAAAGCATGGGCTGGATCTGGCGATGCGGCAACAGATGCGATTTGGTTTGATGTTCGCGACGATGCCGGGGCAACCGACTTCTTGGGCTACGATACTGAAAGTGCTGAAGGACAAGTTCTGGCCCTTATCGTCGATGGCAAGCGTGTTGAAAGCGCATCCAAAGGAGACGCAGTCTCGGTTATTTTGAACCAAACGCCTTTCTACGCCGAAAGTGGTGGTCAGATGGGTGACGCCGGCATGATGGCGGGTGAAGATGTCCGTGTCTCAATTGCAGACACCCAGAAACGTGTCGATGTTTTGTTCGTTCATTCGGGAACAGTCGAGAGCGGCACCATCAAGGTCGGTGATGAGCTAAAGCTCGTTGTTGATCACGACCGCCGCAGCGATCTTCGTGCCAATCACTCAGCAACACACCTGTTACACGAAGCCCTGCGTCGCCGATTGGGCAGCCACATTTCTCAAAAAGGCTCTTTGGTCGCCCCGGATCGGTTCCGTTTTGATATCTCACATCCCAAGCCATTGAATGATGATGAAATTGCCGATGTTGAACTGGGTGTTAATCGTCAGATTGCGGCCAATGTGTCCGTCGTCACACGTTTGATGACCCCAGAAGAAGCTGTCGAAGCGGGCGCGCTGGCGCTGTTTGGTGAAAAGTACGGCGACGAAGTCCGCGTTGTTTCGATGGGCGCAAAAGACGGACATGGATTTTTCTCAACCGAACTTTGCGGCGGTACACATGTGCACCGGACCGGTGATATAGGTGTCTTTAAGATTATTTCAGAAGCTGCTGTTGGCTCAGGCGTGCGCCGAATTGAGGCTGTCACGGGAACCGGTGCTCGCGAATACTTCGCTGATACTGAAAAGACACTGCATGCAGCCGCCGCTGAATTGAAATCACAGCCATCAGACGTGCCTGCACGGGTGAAGGCGCTTGTCGAAGAACGCAAAAAACTCGAACGTGAATTAGCGGATGCGCGCAAGAAACTTGCGATGGGCGGCGGTAGTGGTGGCAACAGCGCATCCGATAGCCGTGACATTAATGGTGTCACTTTTGCCGCCAGACTCCTAGATGATGTCCCAGCACGTGAACTCAAAGGCGTCGTCGATGATATCAAGACACAGATTGGCTCTGGTATCGTTGCCGTCGTCTCCAACACCGATGGCAAAGCGTCCTTGGTGGTTGGTGTGACTGCTGATTTGACTGAGAAGTTTGATGCGGTTGAGCTTGTAAGAGCGGGTTCAGTAGCAGTTGGTGGTCAGGGTGGCGGTGGTCGCCCTGATATGGCACAGGCAGGTGGACCTGATGGTTCCCAAGGCCAAGCCGCGATTGATGCTATTGAAAGTCAGATCGCAGGCTAAACGTGTGGGGGCTAATTTTGATCGAAATATTTCTTGGGTGTTTTCCCAAGGGCTTTTTTGAACATCGAAATAAAAGCACTTTGTGACGCGTAACCTGAATCGTAGGTGACCTCAGTAACGCTGTCCCCGCGTGCCAAGCGTGCCAACGCATCAAGCAATCGCACCTGCTGTCGCCAGTGACCAAATGTCATTCCCGTTTCTTTGATGAAGATGCGCGCCAACGTTCGTTCGCTGGCGCCAACGTGTGATGACCATTCATCCAGGGTGCGTGGATCGCCTGGATTTTCCATCAATTCATCTGCCAATGCCCGCAACCGTTTGTCTTTGATCATAGGCAGGTGAAGGGATGTCATCGGCAACACTTCAATTTGATCTAACAAGACGGCAATTAATCGTCCATCAGAAGAATCAGGTGGCGGGTCGGCAGAGATGCTCATGGCAGCCAGTACCAATTCCCGGAGCAGAGGCGAGACCGTGACAACGCAGCATTCGCCCGGCAGATCAGGCCGTTTCGACACATCTATATATAACGAACGGAGTGATAGCGGTGTCCCTTGGGCTTTCACATGATGCTCAATGCCGGGTGGGATCCAGACCGCACGCTGTGGCGGTACGACCCAGACGCCATTCTCGGTCGTGACTCGCATGACGCCGCTGACGGCGTACAATAATTGTGCCCGCTGGTGTGTGTGCCAATCGATCACATGATCGGCAGGGCATTCCCGTTCGCGAGCAATAACAATGCCAGGGCCTTGATCAACACCTTCGAGTGGTGGAAGCACAGGCGCCCGTGATGTGTGTGATTTTGTCTGTTTTAAAGCATTTATTGTCATTCTGCCCGATATTAGACGGAAATCGTCACTGGTAAAGTCTCGTTCAATTGGCATCATGCGAACACTGACTAGAAAGACTCATTTATGACCGCCCAAGGTTTCTTTAAGAACGGCTGGAAAAGCCGTGAAACGTTCCTGATTATCACTGCGATAGCGATGCCGATTTCATTTTCTACATGGCAGGCGTTGTTCAATAATTTCGCCCACGATTCTGCCGGTTTGGGCGGTGACGGTGTTGGTTATATCCAGTCGTTCCGAGAAGTCCCAGGCTTCCTTAGTTTCACAGTTATCTTTTTATTACTGTTGGTACGCGAACAGTCATTCACTCTGTTTTCGTTATTTCTGCTGGGTGTCGGGACTATTGTCACCGGGTTCTATCCAACATTTTGGGGGCTGATGGCGACGACATTCTTGATGTCCATTGGATTTCATTATTTCGAAAGCCTTCACCAATCCTTGGCCTTGCAATGGACCGATAAAAAAGATGCGCCCGAAGTCATGGGCAAAATTGTCAGTGCACGATCGGTGGCAGCGCTGATTTCGTTTGGGCTGATATACCTGATGCTGGACCAGGGCGGTTGGGATTTGAAATGGGTCTACTTGATCGGTGGCGGGGTCACGGCTGCCATCGCGCTGTATTGCTGGACCGGGTTTCCCAGGTTTGAAGCGCAGGTCGAGCAAACCAAGAAAATTGTACTACGGAAACGTTATTGGCTTTGGTATGCCTTGGTCTTTATGTCAGGCGCGCGCCGTCAAATATTTGTGGTGTTTGCTGGATTCTTGATGGTGCAGAAGTTCGGGTTTTCGGCTGCTCAGATGAGCCTGATGTTTCTGGCCAATATGGCGCTGACTATTTATCTGGCACCAAAGATTGGCCGTTACATCTCAAGGTTCGGTGAGCGGCGCATGCTGATCATCGAATATAGCGGGCTTGTTCTGGTCTTTACCGGATATGCGTTTGCGTCCGAGGCGTGGATGGGCATTGCATTGTACATCCTTGATCATGTGTTCTTTGCGATGGCGATTGCGATTAAAACTTACTTCCAAAAGATCGCGGATCCAGCTGATATTGCATCATCAAGTGGTGTCAGTTTCACGATTTCACACATCGTTGCCATCGTTATTCCAGCCGTGTTCGGGATTATCTGGCTTACCGCGCCGTCATATGTTTTCTTGGCAGGTGCAGGGATGGCGGTCGTTTCGCTTGTTCTTGCGTTCATGGTGCCGCGCGATCCGGAAATCGGAAATGAGACCCGGGTTTTTCGCGTCGTACCAAGTCCACAACCGGCAGAATAACAACAGAGCAATAGGATACAGATGACGCAACGCTTTGAAGGAACGCAGGACTACGTCGCAACCGAAGACCTAAAAGTCGCTGTGAATGCGGCCGTGGGGCTGCAACGCCCCTTGTTGGTCAAGGGTGAACCTGGCACCGGGAAAACGGTGTTGGCAGAGGAGATTGCGAAATCTCTGAATGCACCGCTGATCACTTGGCATATCAAGTCTACGACGAAGGCGCAGCAGGGGTTGTATGAATACGACGCGGTAGCGCGTCTCCGTGATAGTCAATTGGGTGACGAGCGGGTTAACAACATCAGCAACTACATCGTTCGGGGAAAACTTTGGGAAGCTTTCCAAAATGATGTTCGTCCAGTTCTGCTCATTGATGAAATCGACAAAGCTGATATCGAATTCCCGAATGATTTGCTCCTCGAACTCGACCGCATGGAATTTCATGTTTACGAGACCAAGGAAACGATTTCGGCTCGGGAACGTCCCGTTGTCATCATCACGTCGAACAATGAAAAAGAATTACCCGACGCATTCCTGCGCCGTTGTTTCTTTCATTACATAAAATTCCCCGATACCGACACCATGCGCGCTATTGTCGATGTGCATTTTCCCGATATCCAAAAGCGTTTGGTAAACGAAGCGATGGCAGTGTTCTATGAACTCCGCGATGTCCCTGGACTGAAAAAACGCCCCTCAACGTCGGAGCTATTGGACTGGATCAAGCTTCTGATGATCGAAGATATTCCCTTGGAAGCGCTGAGGTCAGGAGATCAAAAAGATTTGATTCCGCCGTTGTACGGTGCGCTTTTGAAAAACGAGCAAGATGTTCATATGCTCGAAAGATTGGCTTTTTTAAACCGTAGGGAAAATTCTTAAGATCAAAGTCCGTTTGATCTGCAATGCAGAACGGGAAATCGGATAATCGAATGGAAGCTTACCTAGATCCAGTAATGTTAAATGAACTCGGCCTAGAAGCTTGGCAGTGGTTCCTTGACCACGTGCTGGTCTGGCCGACGGCTGTGCAGGCTGCGGTCGTATTGGTCGCTGCGCTGATTGCGCGGTGGTTAGCACCTATTCTTGAAAACGTGATTGCACACTTAGAAGCCAATCCAAAGTTTCCGCGATGGCTCCACCCCGTTATTCAGGCAATTTCACCGCTTTGTTTTGTTATTGTTTGGCTCGTGTTGCAGTGGTTCTCGGTTTTCGCAACGAAGGCAGCACAATCATCGAGCCTGTTGATTGAAATTGTTGTCTCGTTGTTGACGGCATGGGTCGTGATCCGGTTTGCATCGGGTTTTATTCGAAATCGCAGCTGGGCCCGCACCTTAGCAATTGTCGCTTGGACGCTCGCAGCACTTAACATTGTCGGCTTGCTTGATGCCACTATGGATGCCTTGGATGCGATGGCATTTTCAGTGGGGCATATTCGTTTATCTGTCCTTGGTCTTCTAAAGGCAGGATTGGTCTTGGGTATCTTTTTGTGGCTCGCAGGAGTCATCAGTCGACAAGCAGAGGCCGCGCTGAATCAGGCGGATGCTCTATCACCGTCTGCACGTGTGCTGCTTGGTAAGTCGATGCATATCGTGCTGATCGTGGTTGCTGTTGTGGCTGCATTGGAAAGCATGGGCGTTGATTTGACTGCACTTGCAGTATTCGGCGGTGCCATTGGTCTTGGTTTGGGATTTGGCCTTCAAAAAGTCATATCCAACTTGGTCAGCGGCATGATTCTGTTGATGGATAAGTCGGTAAAGCCGGGAGATGTGATCGCCATTGATGACACATTCGGTTGGATCAATCGCCTGAGTGCCAGGTACGTCTCGGTGATTACGCGAGATGGGACCGAGCATCTTATCCCGAACGAAGACCTGATTAGCCAGCGCGTTGAGAATTGGTCTTATTCTGACAGCATGATTCGTTTGAAACTACCGATTGGGATTGCCTATGAATCAGACGTTCCAAAGGCGATGGATTTGGCAGTTGCAGCGGCCACAGGGGTGAATAGAGTTCTTGAAAACCCAGCCCCTGTATGTCGACTAATGAATTTTGGCTCAGACTCTGTAGAGCTTGAACTTCGAGTGTGGATTGCTGATCCGAAGAAGGGTGTCGCCAATGTCCGTTCGGATGTCCTGCTGAATGTCTGGAATGCGTATCACGATGGTGGGATAGAATTCCCATTCTCGCAACGTGATCTGCATTTACGATCTGCAGTGCCATTAGATGTGAATGTTACCAGGAAGAGCCCGGACCCTGATTGATGTTTATTGATTTTTTTCTTCAACTTCGCGATTCCGATGTGCCGTGTTCACTTCGTGAATATCTGACACTGATCGAGGCGATGGAGTCGGGGCATGCCGCATTTGATTTAGAAGGATTTTATTACCTCAGCCGTAGTGCGTTGGTGAAAGACGAACGTAACCTGGACAAGTTTGATCGTGTCTTTGGCGCCGTGTTTAAAGGTTTGGAACCACCAGAAGGCGAAGAGGCCGTCGGCCACGATATCCCCGAGGAGTGGCTGCGGAGACTCGCAGAAAAGATTCTGACCGAGGAAGAAAAGCAACAGATCGAAGCCATGGGTGGCTTTGATAAATTGATGGAGACTCTAAAAAAACGTCTCGAAGAGCAAAAAAAACGGCATCAGGGTGGATCAAAATGGATCGGAACCGCTGGAACCTCACCTTTTGGTGCGTATGGATATAACCCCGAGGGGGTGCGCATTGGTCAAGATGACAATCGCAATTTCAGCGCCGTTAAGGTGTGGGACAAGCGCGAATTTAAAAACCTAGATGACACGCTGGAACTGGGGACGCGAAATATAAAAGTAGCGCTCCGCCGACTCCGTCAATTTGCCAGAGAGGGTGCGCCGACCGAACTTGATCTGGATGGCACCATTCGGGGCACAGCCCGGCAGGGCTTTTTAGATATTCAAATGCGTCCGGAAAAACACAATGCAGCCAAAGTTTTGTTGTTCTTTGATGTTGGTGGATCGATGAACCCACACATTCGGATCATGGAAGAATTGTTCTCTGCGGCGCGATCCGAATTCAAGCACATGGAATATTTCTACTTTCATAATTGCATGTACGAGAGTGTCTGGCGTGACAACAAGCGGCGTCATAGTAACGCTATTTCAACCTGGGACGTGCTGCATACATATCCGCACGACTATAAAGTTATCATCGTTGGTGATGCATCAATGAGCCCGTATGAGATCGTTATGCCAGGTGGAAGCGTTGAGCATTGGAACGAGGAGCCGGGTGCGATCTGGCTCCAAAGACTGCTTCAGGTGTATCCAAAAACAGTGTGGATCAATCCGTTAAAGCCGGATTATTGGGAATACACGCAATCGATCAGCATGATTCGTGATCTTGTTGAAGATCGAATGTATTCCCTGACCCTAAGTGGGTTAGAAAGCGCGATGCGCGAACTCGTCCGTTAAACGTAAAGTAGCGATGATTACTTAACGTCGGAGGCGATTTTCATGCTGATGATTGTGTCTGGATCATCGACTTCGCCATTACGTGAATCGCTACCTTTTTTGATCGCATCGACATGTTCCATGCCTTCGGTGACTTCGCCCCAAATTGTGTACTTACCATCTAAGTACTCGGAACGATCGAACATGATGAAAAACTGACTGTCAGCGCTGTTTGGGCTTTGGGAGCGGGCCATACCGACGGTGCCTAGATGGAAGCCTTCAAAATCTGAAAATTCGGCTGCGATGTTTTTACCGGACCCACCTGTGCCATTGCCTTTTGGATCACCGGTCTGGGCCATAAAGCCATTGATCACACGATGGAATTTCAATCCGTCATAAAAGCCTTCGCGGACTAATTCTTTGATGCGTGCCACATGTTTGGGCGCGATATCTGGACGGGTCTCGATGACCACCCGACCGGTTTTGAGTTCCATATAAATCATGTCGTCAGGATCTGCTGCAGCAGCGTCATTGTTGACCATAAGTGTAATCACCAGAATTGAGAGGAGGCTTCCGAGAAACCGTCGCATCGTGGTCTCCTAATTTCAACGTAAGTTAATATTTCAAGCGTTCATTCAAGTAGTTCGTCTATGTCTTGTTGACCTAAGACTTGCCCGTCCAATTGAGGTCCCGCAAGTAATTTTTCGTTCTCACTATTTTCGCGCGAAGGTCGGTCTTCTTTTCCAATGTTTCGGATCAGTATTTCCAGATGCTGCCGAACGACATCTTGCACGGAACATGCCGCCACAACACGCTGGTTGGCATCACTGATTTGAGCGAGCAAGTCGATGGTGTCATCTGCGCCGAGATTATTGATGTTGCCAATATGTTGAAGCGCACGAGCGCTTTGTTCCGATGCATCCAGAATTTCTGAAATTGCACGGTCCAAATCTGCGATGACAGCCTCTGCCCGGTCCGATATCGTTGAAATGTCTTTGGAATTATCTGATTTGCTCATGCTGATTTGTACTACAGTCGGCTTAGCGTTCAAAATCGCTGAGAATTCTTTGTGCAGCCTCGGATGGTGTTATGTCGCCATTTGGAACGGCAGCTTCGAGATCTCTGACCTGGACACTTGCTGTTTTTATGCGTTTTAAAAGCGTGCTGGTGACCTCATCCCACATCCAGCTTGTGGCTTGATCAGCACGTTTTGCATCTAAGGCCCCTGTCTCGCCCATCATTTTATGAAACTCGGTAATGGCTGACCAAACTTCGTCCAGACCTTCGGCGGAATGTGCCGAGGTTTTGAGTATCTTGGGTATCCAACCTGATGATCCTGGATTCAGCATATGCAAAGCGGAACGGTAATCTTGAAAGGCGCGGTTCGCTGCGGGAATCAGATCGCCGTCACATTTGGTCACGACAACCAAATCCGCCATTTCCACAATGCCTTTTTTGATCCCCTGTAGGTCGTCGCCACCGCCAGGTGCGACCAAAAGCACGAACATATCGACCAAGTCTGCTACAGCGTATTCAGATTGCCCCACGCCCACTGTCTCGACCAGAACAACGTCAAAACTTGCGGCCTCGACAGCTATTATGGTTTCGCGCGTCCGTCGGGCGACCCCACCCAGGCTTCCAGCGGACGGCGTAGGGCGGATAAATGCATCGGGATTTCGTGCCAGTTGCTCCATCCGAGTTTTGTCCCCAAGGATGGAACCGCCGGTCTTGGGGCTTGATGGATCAACGGCCAGAACCGCGACACGATGCCCTTGTTCAATGACATGTAGACCGAACGCTTCGATGAAAGAGGATTTTCCGACACCTGGCACGCCCGAGATGCCAATGCGAACGGTGTTTTTTTTCGGTTTATGTAATTGATTGATTGCATCCATTGCTGCTTCACGGTGATCAATCCGCGTGGATTCAATTAAAGTGATCAACCGGCCAAGCGCACGTCTGTTGCCTTCTGAAATGCCCTCTATCATACGTTCGCTATTGGTCACGGTTTCTTGCGCTTCTTCCCAGGCTTGGGTGTTATCGGCTCGCCTTTATCATTGAGTTCGCCAAAAGCATGAAGAGCCATCACCATGAGCTTTTCGCGCTGTTCTTTGGGCAGTTCATCTAGAATTCTAGATTGTTCATCATGAATGGACAGTGCCTGCTCAATCAACGCTTGGCGATTGGGGGGCAGGCGCTTTTTGCGATCTAATTCTTCTTCGGCCTGGCCGATAGCTTGCTGAATGAGTGATTCTGGCAAAACATCGTCAGCTGGATCGGAGGACTTTTGCGGTTTAGGTGCAGATTTCTTTTGGCTGGGCTTATTCTTAGCCGCCTTTTCCTCGTTAATCGCATCTAATTTTTGGCGCGCACTTTTGTCCATAAACACAGACAGCAACGCGCGTGAAAAAATGTTTCCAGCCATTTCATCGAGGGCCCTTTAAAACGTATCGGCGAGCGACTCGCCTCAATAACGGTAAGCTTGTGCATTTTGGTTGTAAATGTTGTTCTCCCCTAGCTTTCCCTGCATCCATTCCTTAAGTTGAGCCCATGAGAAGAGACAGAAATGCAAAAATTGTCGCGACGTTAGGTCCGGCAAGTAGCACCGAGGAAGAAATTTCCGCGTTGTTTGAGGCGGGCGTTGACGTGTTCCGCATGAATTTTTCACACGGTGACCACGAAGGACATCGGGAACGCTACAATATTCTGCGCGGACTCGAGAAAAAATACGACCATGCGGTCGCCATATTGCTCGACTTACAAGGCCCTAAGCTTCGCGTAGGTAACTTTGAAAATGACAGCGTCGAGTTGGTTGCAGGACAGAAATATCATTTGGTCGCAGAGGATTGCTTAGGCACTTCGGAAATGGCCAGTTTGCCGCACCCAGAAGTATTTGAAGCTCTAGAGCCAGAAACGAATTTGCTACTAGATGATGGCCGTCTGCATTTAAAAGTGCTGGAACACGGCCCCGATTGGGCCGAAACAGAAGTCATTATCGGGGGTAAGCTTTCTAATCATAAGGGGCTGAATGTCCCCGATGTGGTTTTGAATGTTTCGCCATTGACGGAAAAAGACCTAAGTGATCTTCGCTTTGGATTGGAATTAGGTGTCGACTTTGTGGCGTTAAGTTTTGTCCAACGCCCCGAAGACATCGCCGAAGCGAAACGTTGGATCGCTGGCCGCGCTCCTGTCATTTCCAAACTTGAAAAACCGCAAGCACTGACACGATTAGACGAGATCATAGATTTAACTGATGGTGTGATGGTTGCTCGTGGTGATTTAGGCGTCGAAGTGCCGCCAGAAGATGTGCCTGGTTTGCAAAAACTCATCATTCGCAAATGCCGCGAAGCAGGAAAACCCGTTATCGTGGCGACGCAGATGCTTGATAGTATGATCAATGCACCCACGCCGACACGGGCCGAAGCATCTGACGTTGCAACCGCTATTTACGATGGAGCAGACGCCGTGATGCTGTCTGCTGAAACTGCGGTAGGCGATTACACCGTCGAAAGTGTATCGATGATGGAGCGGATCATCCGAAAAGTTGAACATGATCCGCATTATCGTGACATGCGTGATGCTGAACGACGCGCACCAGAAGCTACGGCAGCTGATGCAATTACAGCTGCGGCGCGTCAAGTCGCAGATACGATTTCTGCAGCCGCTGTGGTTACATTTTCGACAACGGGATCGACGACATTGCGTGCGGCACGTGAGCGCCCGGCTGTGCCGATCTTGGGACTTACACCGCGGATTGATACGGCGCGGCGAAGTGCACTGACTTGGGGTGTGCATTCAGTGCTGACCGAGGATTGCCACACATTTGGCGAAATGGTTTCGAAAGCTATTCACGCTGCCAAAACAGAAGGGGTTGCTGAATCAGGTGATTCGCTGGTGATTACGGCAGGTGTTCCTTTTGGTACACCCGGTGCGACCAATATCCTTCGTATCGCCTGGGTAGAGTAATCTGTTCTGATGACAGGTGATTCCCGCCCAGGGGGGACGTCGCCTGCGACGGGTCTGAATCGAGAAGCTGCCATCGGTAGCTTATGCGCGATTGCAGCCTTTGGCGTTTGGGGTGTTCTTCCAGCGTATTTCAAAACAACCGCGATAGTGCAGCCATGGGAAATCATGTCGCACCGGATTGTGTGGTCGGTTCTTGCCGTCGGTAGCGTGATTTTGATCATGGGCCGCACAAAGGATATTGCGGCAGTTTTGATGGATAAGCAGTCGATGCGCTGGTTGTTCCTTTCAGCCACTCTGCTTTATGGAAACTTTATTCTTTTCATTTGGGCTGTTGCCAATGGTCATATCCTGCAAGGCAGTTTGGGCTACTATATAAACCCCATCGTGAACGTCGTATTAGGCGTCGTTTTTTTGCGAGAGCGATTATCGCCAGGACAATGGGTCGCGGTCGCATTGGCCGTCAGTGGTGTCGGTTATATGGCGATATTGGGCGGAAATCCTCCTTGGATCGCCGTCAGCCTTGCATTGATGTTCGGGTTTTATGGGTATGTTCGAAAGACAGTACCCGTAGGTGCAGCGGTGGGCTTCTTTATTGAGAGTTTGCTGTTTGCGCCACTCGCCCTTGGCTATCTGCTTTTTCTCGATTACCAGGGTATCGGCATTTTTGGTACCACGACACTGTCGTTTGATTTATTGATCATGGCTTCTGGTGTCATCACCGCAGCGCCGCTTATTTTCTTTACGATGGCGGCTAAACGCCTTCGCTATGCAACACTTGGATTCTTTCAATATATGGCGCCGACGATGCAGTTCATTTTAGCGGTTGCTGTCTATGGCGAAGCATTCACGGATGCGCACAAAGTGACGTTCGCGCTGATCTGGTGTGCTCTCGCGGTGTATTCCTTTGAAACCGTGCGGATGGGCCGTAAGCGGAAATGATTAACGACGTCCTTTCGATTATCTTTGGTGTCGTCTCACCTGTCGCCATTTGTGCGTTGATTGGTTTCATATGGGCCAAGCGCGGTGGACCATTTGATACAGACATGGTCACCCGATTGGTAACGAACGTTGGTGTGCCGTGTCTGGTCTTTTCGACCATTGTCAGTGTTGAGATCGACAAGCAGCAATTTTTTGAAATGGGCTTGGCCGCACTGGCAACCAACATCACGTTTCTTGTCGTCGGCTGGGTCATATTGAAGTCGTTGAAGATGTCGATCCGGACTTATCTTAACCCGATTGCTTTTGCGAATACGGGGAACATGGGCTTGCCGCTTTGCTTGTTGGCTTTTGGCGAGCAAGGCCTAGCGCTTGG
>DGNZ01000355.1:0-3067 GCA_002389175.1 Rhodospirillaceae bacterium UBA4479
CCGTTTGACGACAGCCCGAATCGCGGCATTTAATCCGGCGCAATCCCCTCCGCTGGTCAGGATTCCAATACGTTTTATTCCGGTTTCGCTCAAGCCAACCTCCTGCTACATCTATCTGATCTTATATATGTCTTTAATTTTGGATACGATGGCACGTCGAGAGCAATGAGCGAAACAGCCTCTTTAGAAAAACAATTAGAGACATTGAAACTCGAGCACCGGGATCTCGACGATGTCATTGATCATCTGATCGAGACCCGACCTTTTGACCAACTGCAAATCCAGCGTCTCAAGAAACGTAAGTTGATGTTGAAAGATCAGATGTCCAAGATGGAAAGTCGAATGCTACCGGACATTATTGCCTGACATCATTGCCTGGCACCATTTTCTGCCATTATTCCTGATAGCACTTCAGATTATTTATTCACTAGATGTCAAAAGATCGCTGTCTGCGGACGCTATAACAGATTCTGCGCTGGCGCCCCGCTGTAATTCAACAACACCAACCATAACCTTGGGCGGCCCAAGATGAGGGTGGCTCGGCATTGGCGTTTCTTCCAGACGCTTGGCGATTTGTGCCGCACGTTCACGCGCCACTAATTCGCCGTCGGCAAGCAAGATCAGGGCAAAGTCATCCCCCCCCAGATTTCCCAGAACCTCTGTTGTGTCCAAGAGCTGATTTATCGTGGCTGCAACGTGCGCCAAATACCGATCCAGCGTATCGCGTCCTTCTGATTTTCGGACTCTGTTGGCATTGACGATATGAAGGACCGCGAGACTCGGCAGAACGTTTAAGTCGTTCAGATGGTTCAGAACGTGATTGAGTTCCCGAAAGAACTCTCGCCGTCCTGGGACAGGCAGGAAAGCATGCTTGGCCAAGTCTTGGCGGAGCTTATCTTCGCGCTCGCGTGCTAATTTCAGTTGTGCACGCAAGGGCTCAACCTCAGCACCCAATCGATCAAGCAGTTGCTGTACCGCCGGCGTGATTTCGCCAGCTAGTCCACCAATCTCAAACGCATCGTCTGCCCCGTGAGCATTGTCGTCGTCTTGGTCTTTTGAGCCATCTTTATCTGCGTGTTCACGACCATCCTTGCCTTTCGCGTTATTGGCAACGGTCGATACCGCTTGGGCTCGGCTAACATCCATGGACCGACTCCCATTTATCAGTGCGCACTATATAACAAAAATCGTTAAATTTGAATTGACTATGCTTGCACACAGGCCGTTCGGACATATAATCACGCGCTTTCCTGCTGAATGAGCGAACGGAGAGCGAAATGTCCGGAACCAAAGAAGCACCGCAAGTCGGCATCATCATGGGTAGTCAGTCCGATTGGGACACCATGAAGAATGCGTCAGAGACCTTGGCAGCCCTTGGCGTCCGGTTCGAGACCAAGATCGTCTCCGCACATCGCACACCGAAACGCCTATATGAATACGCTGAAACGGCGAAATCTCGTGGTCTGCAAGTGATTATCGCAGGCGCTGGCGGTGCTGCACACTTGCCCGGCATGGCAGCTGCTATGACCACATTGCCGGTATTTGGCGTTCCCATCGAAAGCAAATCCTTAAAGGGCATGGACAGCCTGCTTTCCATCGCACAGATGCCGGGCGGTATCCCCGTCGGCACATTGGCCATCGGACGTCCCGGCGCGATCAATGCAGCCCTATTGGCTGCTGCGGTTGTTGCACTCCAAGACAACGCCGTTGATGATGCACTGAGCGCATGGCGCGAAAAACAAACGGCCGCAGTCGCTGTTGAGCCCTCGGATAACGCCTAAACAATGAAAAAGAATGTTCACCCTCTCGCACCCGGCAGCACCATTGGCATCATGGGCGGCGGCCAACTTGGCCGTATGACAGCGTTGGCAGCAGGCAAGCTTGGCTATAAATGCCACATCTATTGCCCTGAAGCGGACAGCCCTGCAAGCCAGGTTTCTGCTGCGACAACATTGGGGGCCTATGATGACATTGCAGCTCTCAAGGCATTTGGCGAAGCCGTCGATGTTGTGACGTTTGAGTTTGAGAACATCCCGCACGAAAGCGTGCAGTTGCTGACCGAACACGCCGTCGTCCGACCGGGCTGGAAAAGCTTAGCCGTTGCCCAGGACCGACTGGTCGAAAAAGAATTCATCAATGAAATCGCACCCACGACGCCTTTCAGGAAGGTTGAAAGTGCTGCTGATCTCGAAGCTGCCGCCAACGAAATCGGCCGCCCCGCTGTCCTGAAAACCGCACGTATGGGATACGATGGCAAAGGTCAGGTCCTGATCGCCCCCGATTGTGATTACGAAGCGGCATGGGCAGAAATGGGTGCCGAGATCGGTATCCTAGAAGCGTTTGTCGATTTGGAACGCGAGCTATCGGTGATAGTTGCACGTTCACCGGGCGGCGGTTGGGCAACGTACCCCCCCGTTGAAAACCGCCATGTTAATCACATCCTGGATACAACCATTGCACCGGCTGTGCTGAGCGATGACATGGCAAAAGAAGCTGTCGATATCTCCCACGCCATTGCTGATGGATTGGATTTGGTCGGCTTGTTGGCGGTGGAACTGTTCGTGACACGAGGCGGCAAGCTTCTGGTCAATGAAATCGCACCACGCCCACACAATTCCGGCCACTGGACCATGGATGCCTGCCCAACCAGCCAGTTTGAACAGTTTGTCCGCGCCGTGTGCGGGTTGCCACTTGGCAACGTCACACCACACCACGATGCCGAAATGAAAAATTTGATCGGCTCTGCCGCCCGCGGTTGGGCAGATTTAATGTCCGAAGGCACCGCGCACCTTCATTTATACGGCAAAGCGGAAATTCGTGATGGCCGCAAGATGGGACACGTCAATCGACTTTATCCGCGCGGGCACTGGAAATAGAGATACCGCTAACTATATTAATTCAGATGTTGGGTCGAATACCTATAATCACAGTTTTTATGTGTGAATTATAAGGCCGTTTTTGCAAAACAAACCCATTTTCATATTTCCCCTTTATTTTCATATACTTAAGTGTTTTTCGCTGTATTTCTAGCGCTCACACTGAAAAGCCCCCTCACCTGTCCTCTCCC
>DGNZ01000355.1:3202-3741 GCA_002389175.1 Rhodospirillaceae bacterium UBA4479
GGGGGTATGTAAAAAACCGTGAAGACGCGATCAGAATTACATCTGGCGGCGGATGCCTGCTTCGACGTCTTGCATGCTGACACGATTGCGTTTGAATGTTTCGAGTAATTCGATCTCAACGACAATGGATGGCTCAAGCTCGGCCATCACAAGGCCACGCACAAAGCTTTTCAGCTCGTCCACTTGTCCGGGATAGGCCAGCAGATTTGTGATCAACTCGCGACGGATGACGAGGGGAAATTTCACAACCTCAACCGCCAGTAATTTTTTGATCTTCATCGGGATGCGAGCGTTCCCAAAAATACGATCCAAGCAGAAACTATAAATCCCAAAATCGAGTTTCCCCGCGACGGTGCGCGTGAATTCACGGAACTCATCCAAAAACGCGTTCGCCGATACTCGATTTTCCAGCAATTGACGGACAACGCCCAAAAACGCCCGATAGCGTAGTCGCGCCGGGCTAAGGCGGTCGCCCAGATCAGCTTCGATCGCCAGGATTTCAGCTTCACGGAAATCACTTTTAAGGATGTGGCTCGCGG
>DGNZ01000355.1:3794-4007 GCA_002389175.1 Rhodospirillaceae bacterium UBA4479
GCTCAAGCGCCTGGGCTTCGATCAACTGAAACAGGCGCTCGTAAGTGCTGCGGTTTTTGCCTGTGACGCCGCCTTTGCGACCCAATGGCAGCAATGCGGCTTGCGCAACCAACGGGTCACGGGAATAGATCGTAGCAATGGTAACAGCTGCCGTGCTGCCCATATCGTTCTCGCGAAAGTCATCCGTGATCACAAAACGGCTGCCATCCTGGA
>DGNZ01000377.1 GCA_002389175.1 Rhodospirillaceae bacterium UBA4479
CCAAGGCGGACGAGGAGTGGGGCAAACTCGCGCACGCACGGGGCCGGATGATCTTGGACGAAGCGTGCGAGCGCATTCGCCAAAAGACGTCGCAGGAAGTCGTGCCGCGTCTTCGCCATGATGATTTTGTCGATACCGTTGTTTCTTTTGAAGACGACGCACGGTTGGTGATCATCGGCAAGCGCGGCGAAGCCCACGGTTTTGCACGAGAGCATCTGGGATCAAACTTGGAACGCGCGTTACGCAGTACTAAAAAACCGTTGCTGGTCGTGAACCGCGATTATAAAGAAATCAAATCGTCGGTCTTGGCCTATGATGGTAGTGACAGCACCGAGCGTGCCGTTGAGTTCATCGTCAATAACCCGATCCTGCGCGCCACGACCTTTCATTTGGTATCGGTTGGAAATCCCAATGATGCCGGCATTCGCGCCAAACTAGACGCGGCCGTAAAAAAATTGACCGATGCTGGACTTACGGTGACGAGCGATATTCGTTTAGGGAATGCCGAGCTGATGATTTTGGATACGGCGACGGCAAAGAATGCAGATATGCTGATCATGGGAGCATATGGCCACAGCCGGGTGCGCAACTTCATCATCGGTTCAACAACGACGGCGTTGGTTCGTGCCTGTAAAATACCCTGTTTGATGTTTAGGTAATTCGCTTACTTGGATGCGTCGCGAATGTGATTGATGATCCCCGAGAAATCCTTGGTCTCACCGCCAGCCTCTACGTACGCATCGTAAATCGCCGCCGCACATTTTGCGGCATCGACTTTGACGCCCAATTGATCGGCGGCCTCAATCGCAAGCCCCATATCTTTTTTCATCAGGGGGGCGGCAAAGCCAGGTTTGTAATCGTTGTTCGCGGGTGACGTTGGGACAGGGCCTGGCACGGGGCAATACGTTGTCAGGGACCAGCATTGCCCTGACGCCGTGCTGGAAACGTTGAACAGTTTGTCGGCATCCAGGCCCAGTTTTTCAGCCAACAAGAAGGCTTCGGACACCGAGGCCATTTGAATGCCCAGCATCATGTTGTTGCAAATTTTTGCCGCTTGGCCGTTCCCGGCACCGCCGCAATGAACGATGGTCTTACCCATGATATCCAGTAGTGGCTTGGCCTGGTCGAATGCATCAGCTATGCCGCCAACCATGAATGTCAGCGTCCCGGCCTCGGCACCGCCGACACCGCCGGACACCGGTGCATCGACCATCTTAAACCCTTTGGCGTTGGCTTCGGCATGAACCTTACGCGACGTCGCGACATCAATGGTTGAGCAATCGATCATCAACGCGCCCATTTGGGCGTTCGCAAATACATCGTCGAAGTATACGCTCTGTACGTGCTTGCCAGCAGGCAGCATGGTCACGACAACATCAGTGTCTTTCACCGCAACTGTGGCGGAACCTGCGATGGTTGCACCATCTTTTTCCAGCACCGCCAAAAGCGCTTCTGAAAGATCAAAGACAGTGACATCGTGACCGGCCTTAATGAGATTTCTAGCCATAGGCCCGCCCATGTTACCAACGCCGATAAAGCCGATCTTGCTCATTGTATTCTCCATCCGTCAGGTGTGTGCACAGCACAGTTTATCTATTTGGACTTTGGGTAATTCCGAACATTTGGTTTGCCTGAATCAGGTCGAAGCCTGAGGTCAAAATCATCATTATAGTTTGATGCACTCGGATTGGCTGATGTTGCGCGAAAGTATTGATCACGTCCCGGCACCCCAGGATCGTAATTCCAATCTGGTGTTTTGCCCAACGCATGCGCACGGTCAACGACGCGGCGTTCAATTTGGCTCGCGATGACTTTTTGCTTCAGCTTTTTTAAATCCCAGTTCTCAGCGATGTGAGAGGCGAGATGAACTTCAACCTCTGCCGTGTTGAGTTGTCCGGCGATGTTGTTTTTTTCAAAGCGATCTTGGGATCGATCATACAACTGCGGTGGATCAGTCTCGCAATGAATGTATTTATAAGGGCCATCCATGACCATGATGGCGGGGGCTTCTGATCCTTCACCGGTAAGCTCCGCAATCACGTAGGGCGATCTTGTTTCTGCCTCGCCTCGGAGCAGGGGACAGAGGCTCCGTCCATCGTAAGCCGTTTCAATCGATGCTAGGCCATTTTTCGCATCGGCCATGTCGATCACCGTCGGGAAAAGATCGACGAGCGACACGTTTGTTTCGCACCGCGCGGGCGCAAACATCGACGGCGCGGATACGATCAATGGTACCTGCAACGCGCAGTCAAAAAATGAACGTTTGAACCAAAGCCCACGCTCCCCCAATGCCTCGCCATGATCGGCCAAGAAAATGACCACGGTATTGTCGGCATAGCCTGCGGTCTGCAATGCGTCTTGAAGGTGGCTGACCTGGTCATCCACATAGCTGACAGCACCATAGTATGCGTGTCGGGCTACGCGGATGTCTTCCTCGGTCATGCCTGCTTCGGCGACACCGATGTGGTCATACAAGCGTTGCGAGTGTGGATCGAGTTGATCACGTGACAGTGCGGAAATTTCCGGCATGTCGATATCTTCGTGATTATATCGATCCCAATATTCCTGTGGTACGGCAAATGGATCATGCGGATGTGTGAACGATACGAACAGACAGAACGGGCGTTCGTCATCAGATCGCGCCAAGTCATGGATTTTACGGACGGCACGAAACCCGACTTCGTCGTCGTAGTCCAATTGAATGGTGCGCTCGAAAACTCCAGACCGCTTGATGCCGTTGACTTCGCCGGCAGCTGCCAACAAACGTTCACCATCATCGTCTTGAGGATCGTGTGGTTGGCTCCAATTCGCGGTCCAATTAAAATCGGCAGGGTAGATATCGGTCGTCACACGTTCTTCGAAACCGTGTAATTGATCGGGCCCAATAAAATGCATCTTGCCTGACACAGATGTTTGATACCCTAACAGCCGCAAGTAATGTGCAAAGCTTGGCAATGCCGCCGGGTATTCTGCACCGTTGTCATAGGCCCCGGCGTGGGTAGCCAGCAACCCAGAAATCATTGAAAAGCGTGACGGCGCACATAGCGGATAATTGCAATACGCGTGCTCAAACGTCACACCCGACGCGGCCAGTTTGTCGATGTTTGGCGTCTTGGCGACTGTATTGCCATAGGCAGGCAAGGCGCGCGCTGCAAGTTGGTCCGCTTGAATGAAAAGAAAATTAGGATGTTTCATGGGCGCGTAAATTCTTTCATGCCGTATGTGCCCTGCCAATAGGAATTGCCAATAGAAATTGCCAATAGAAATTGATTACCGGAGTTGTATCAACTCATTCAGGCTTTCATTAAGGGCTGAATTTTGTAATCACAAAAGCACAAATGCGAATAAGGCTGTTCGTGCTATGTGATCATGTCAGGGCAGATAGATCACTATTGGGTGAAATAATTACATGACTGCTGAGATTGAGATCATTCCATTCATGCCTGAACACTTGGATGGCGCTTTGCGTTTATCTGAACAAGTGAATTGGCCACACCGCAAAGAGGATTGGGCGCTGATGTTGGATATCAGCGAGGGGGTTGTTGCGATCAATGATGGGCAAGTCGTGGGAACCGCGTTGACCACATTGTTTGGATCAGATGTTGCAACCAGCAACATGATTATTGTTGAACAAGAAATGCAGGGCAGGGGACTTGGGCGTCAGTTGATGGACGAAATACTGTCAACGGCCATGGGGCGCGAAAGCCGTTTGGTCGCCACCGATATTGGATTGCCGCTGTATACAAAATTAGGTTTCGAAGTCACGGGTCGGGTCACGCAGCATCAGGGAAACATGGGTATAGTCTCGACGATGGATGACCGTTGTGAATGGGATGACGCGCCAGATTTCGATGCGCTTTGCGCTCTTGATCGCGCAGCGTGCGGGATGGACCGACACCGATTGATCCAAGCATTGATCGATGCCGGCAAGGTCGCCGTTATCCGTGAGCGTGGGACCATTATCGGTTTTGCTATCTTGCGTGATTTTGGTGGCAGACAGGTGGTTGGGCCCGTCATTTGTGATGACATAGAAACGGCTAAGTCATTATTGACGTTCGTATTCGCATCGCGAACTGAGGGTTTTTATGCGTGTCGATATCCCCGAAGAGTCAGGCCTTTATCATTGGCTGATCGACATGGGATTGGCGCATGTTGGAAGACATGTGCGCATGACGTTGAATCAACGCCTGATGAACCAAGACGAGTCTGTCAGAACTTTTGCGTTGGTTAGCCAAGCGCTGGGCTAAGCGGATTTACTTGTTGCGGTCGGTCTGATCATATCGATCGAAATCAATCAGGAGCGATTTCATGAAAACTATCGAGTATTTCTATTCCGCCCATTCCGGTTATGCCTACATTGGCTCTAAGATGTTCATCGATATCGCGAAGAATGCGGGACGTAAAATCGATCATCGCCCAATGGATTTACGGGCTGTGATTACCGCTGGACCGGGATCACACAACCGCCGTACGCCGCAGCACCAGGCTTATTTTTCAAAGCACCAAATTCCACGCTGGGCCGAATATCGTGGTGTCGAAATTCTCGCTCGCCCCACACATCATGACAATGAAATCGCGTTGTCCAATGGCGTCTTGATTGCGGGTTTATTGCAAGGGCTCAACATCGATGCATTAGCGGACCGCTTTTTAGAGGGACATTGGCGCGATGATGCTGACCTCGCCAATACCGATGACTTAACTTCGCTTGCTAAGGACGTGGATATCGATGCGGCACCCTTGTTAGCAGCAGCGCGCTCGCCCGAGGTTGTTGCCATCCATGATAAGAACACCGCAGAAGCGATCGCGCGTTCGGTCTTCGGTTCACCCACGTACTTTGTCGATGGCGATATGTTCTACGGTCAGGACCACTTGGAACTGGTCGCCCGCGCATGCGAACGACCGTTCAAGGGTGAGTGGCCCAAGACCTGAATCACTGGCGTCACTTTCCCTCATCAAACCTTAATCAATTCGCCAAAGCGCGAAGAGTGAATGCGGTGACATTTGGGTTTGAGGATTATATCTAGAGTTTCACAAGAAGCGGGTGGATGGCCCGAATGCTTGCGATTACCAAAGGCATAATTGAAACCTTTTGGTGGGACAAGCATGCAACTTACAAATAAGACAATTATCATAACGGGTGCCAGCAGCGGCATCGGTGCGGCTGCGGCAAAGTTATTTGCTGCACAGGGTGCAAATGTCGTTCTGGCCGCGCGTCGAGAAGCACGTCTTAATGATCTTGTATCTGAGATTCAGCGAGAAAGCGGTTCAGCAATATCGCTGTGTGGGGATGTAAGAGACGAGGTTTATGCCGCCAGTTTGGTAGCACTGGCATTGAACGAGTTTGGTCAACTCGATGGTGCATTTAACAATGCTGGCATATTGGGTGATATGGGTTCTGTCGCTGAGATGGATGTCAAAAGTTGGGATGATGTTATTGCGACTAATCTGAGTAGCGCATTTTATGCGGCGAAGCATCAGGTGCCGGCAATCATAGCCCAAGGTGGTGGATCAATGGTATTCACTTCGTCGTTCGTTGGCCACGCCAATGGCGGGATGCCGGGAATGGGAGCATATGCAGCTTCGAAGGCTGGTCTCATTGGATTGGCGCAGTCACTGGCATCCGAACACGGCCCCGATGGTGTGCGTGTGAATACGTTCCTCCCTGGTGGCACACAGACTGACATGGTCCCTGATGATGCCGACACACAGGCTTTTATTGCCGGATTACATTCGCTGAAACGCATGGCGACCCCAGCGGAAATTGCCCAGGCAGCGCTTTTTTTGATTTCGGATCAATCAAGCTTTGTCAGTGGAAGTTCAATGATTGTAGACGGCGGCCTTTCAACATGGCTGGCATCATAATTTAGTACTTAGGCAGTTGGGGAGGATGAGATTGTTAGTGCGTCAGCTAGCTGCTGCTCTCTCATCTCCCCCAATTCGAAAAATTCGGGCTATTATTTTGAGCGTGCCGAACCGCGAGAGGCCGCAGCAAAGTTTTTGGTGTTGGCATCCGACATTGGCGCCTGAAGCGCGTTCGTGGCCGGGGTGAGCTTATCTAGTGTGTGCTGTTGATCGGGCGACTCTTTAGGGGCCTGACGCTTTTTGCCCTTTCTTGCTTTCGCGCGTTCGCGTGCTCTTGCTTTTGTCATATCGAAGATTCTTCCAGTGACTTGGTCCCAGTTTATCGAGGGACAATGACTGACAGTAGCAATCATTCCCATAAGGGCAACAATCCTGAGGATAAAATATATTTTGTTTCAGTTGTTTAGTGCTGGAATCTAAAAAACATAAAGCCCCGTGAAGGGGCTAAATTTTTCCGGCAATGGCGGAGAGACAGGGATTCTAAGTATTGTTTCTTGATGTTTCCAATTGTAATTTTTATCATTTATTTTCAATTATTTATGGTGAGTATTGTTTCAGGGCGTTTCTCAGTGATTGCCTAGATACCAGTCATGAATGTATACTAGAGTGTGTACTGAGTGAGGTGGGCATGGCTGCAAAGAATAAGCTGACAAAACGACAATGTGAGACGGCAGCGGGGCCAAAGCTGCACTCAGATGGTGGCGGACTTTACCTCAAAGTTACTGCGTCTAAGACGCGCTCTTGGGTTTTTCGCTGGGGGGCAGGGGGCAAGAATGTCATCGGGCTTGGCCCATTTCCAGCGGTTGGACTTGCGGCTGCGCGTGAAAAGGCTGATGAATGCCGGCGGTTGATCGCATCTAACCAAGACCCAATTGCGGTTCGAGCAGAACAACAGACAGGTTCTCAGACATTTAAGGACTGCGCTGAGAGGTTTATTGCCTCTCAAGAGGCAGGTTGGAAAAACCCTAAGCACCGCCAGCAATGGGCAAATACACTCTCGACCTACGCCTATCCGGTGATCGGGGATATGAGCGTTGAGAATATTACTACCGATCACGTTCTGAGAATTTTAGAGCCAATCTGGGAAACAAAAACGGAGACTGCCTCTCGAGTCCAGCAGAGGATGAACCGCGTGTTCAATTACGCGAAAACCTTCAAGCTGTTTGATGGGCAAAACCCTGCACAATGGCAGGGCCATTTGGAGAACCTTTTGTCGCCAGCGATCAAGGTGAAAGATGTAAAACATCGGCCGGCGATGCCTTACGCTGAGATGTCATCCTTTATGCCAAAACTGCGGGCAAGAGGTGCTATCGCATCTCTGCTACTTGAGTTTCAGATCCTGACGGCGACCCGGCCCAGCCAGCCGCGTCTTGCCTGCTGGTCAGAAATTGAAGGCAACGACTGGGTGATCCCACAAGACCGTACAAAGAACCGGAAATCGCCGCACCGTGTGCCGTTGAGTAGGCAAGCTTTGGGGATATTGGAGCGGATGAGAGAACTGGGCGAAGACGGCCTAATTTTCCCAGGGCAGCGCATGGATAGACCGATGAGCGATGCTACGGTTGAGGCCTTAATGAAGCGAATGGGCATTCAGTCTGATACGGCAGTGCCGCACGGATTTAGATCTACGTTCAAAGATTGGGCTGGAGAAGTCGCAGCCTATCCCAATGAACTCTCCGAAATGGCGCTCGGGCATACCATCCGAAACAAAGCAGAAGAGGCTT
>DGNZ01000323.1 GCA_002389175.1 Rhodospirillaceae bacterium UBA4479
GATGCTGACGGAGGGGTGAATGCAATCGCCCACCCAGCCAAAGGCGCTGTCGCCGACGCTCACATTATAAACGATGCCGCCAAATGTCGGCCACAAGAAGGCTTTGCCGTCGGCATCGAGCCGATAAGGTTCCGCTGGCAGGCCTGAAAGGGACGGGTTGGCGACTTGGCCCATGGCCGAGACAGTCACGATATCGGCGGCGTTGGTTTGAATGGTCATATCAGGCTCCGATATTGAGAAGTTGGGCAATGTTGGCAGAGGGGTTTGTGGTGAAATCAATCTCGCCGTCGCGTGCAGTCATAAGGGTCAGAATGCCGGGGCCGTGGCCCGTCATGATGCTGTCGCCGTGAATACATAGACAGATCGACACAGCACCTTCGCGGTACGAGCGACCCCAGTGGTGATCGGCGTGACGGATGGCGATGACATCGCCCAGTCGCATCTGGTCAATGCCAAGCTCGGCCATCAAAGCGCGGTCACCCGACATCAAATCCTGATCGACATATTCAGAGTTCAGTTCGGCGCCAGACCCCATGATGCGCACAGGCAATTCCATCGCGACATTTACATGAAGGCGGCCCGCGTTTTCCGTGATCCCCATGGCGTGAAACAGGCGCGGGCTCATCTTTTTGAGCGCGACGCCGGGATAGTCGTTCAGGGCAAGTCCTTGCCCTTTGGTCATCACCTGAATGCGGTCGCCGGGGGCCATGATGTCGTGCGCCTCGGGTAAAAATTGCACTAGAATGCGGGCGTGTTCTCCGATCACGATGCCGCGTTCCCCTGCGGCCATGCCGGATGTCACCATGGCTTCGTTTCCGATGCAGTTAAGATAGTGCAGCGCGTGATGGCGGCCCAAATTCCTGTCATCATCAATGGACACACCCGGTTCGACATGATCGCCTGCCCAGCCGAATGCGCGATCCCCGCAGCGCACGTTATAGGTTATGCCGCTCATGCCCGGAAGAACCGTCGCACGGCCATCGGGGTGGGGAATATACTGGCCGGGCCGGACCGTGGGCGTTGTGATCACGCCTGACACGGCCATTTCGACAAGAGTTAGTTCATTGGTGGTCGGGTTTTGCATCGGGCAACTCATCCTTTTCCGGTTGGTAAGGCAGATCGGAGCAATGTTTTGGTTTGACTCCTGACGGCTTCCTTGCCATCAGTATATTGTCGACATTATGTTTGTCTAATCAGATACACGAGCAAAATGGATAGTCAAGCGCCCTGCGATAAACCCCGCGGTTTCCAAAAGCCCGACGGTTGTGGGCAGCTAGAAACTAAGAAAGGATCGTCAGAAATGAGCTATGCAGGATTAATCGAGGCCACAGGCCGCGTGAATGATTTCCTGAATGCGGGGTCGGTCCTGTCATGGGATGCGCGTACAATGATGCCAAAAGCGGGAGCCGAAACCCGCGCCAAGCAATTGGCGACGTTGGCCGTAGCAGCCCGCAATTTACTATGCTCTGATGAAATGAAGCGTTTGCTTGAAGGTGCGGAAACCGAGGTTGCGGGCAAGCCCGACTCCAGCGCTGATGTGCGGATCGTGGCGCAGGTACGCGAAGCGATTGAGTATCACGAACGAATTCCAACAGAAATGCTGCATCGCAAGACCGAACTGGGTGCTGCCGCGCATGAAGTTTGGGCTGAAGCGCGCGAAAAGGCCGACTTTTCAATCTTCGCGCCAGCGCTGACGACAATGGTCAATATCAACCGCGAAATGGCGCAGGCGATCGGATTTGAGGATCACCCCTATGACGCCCTGATGTACCGGTTCGAACCGGGAACCACCACAGCCGGACTAAGCACGTTGTTTGCCCGTCTCCGCGATGGGATAATTCCGCTGGTGCGTGCAATTGCAGATGCCGAAAAACCGCGATCCGATTTCTTGTTTCGGGATTATCCGGTTGATGCACAGATGCAATTCGCGCTGCAAATGGCCAAACGCATCGGCTATGATACCGATCGTGGGCGGCTTGATACCACGGTGCATCCATTCGAAGTTTCTTTCACCCGAAATGACGTGCGGATCACCACGCGGGTTGCCACAGATTACATGCCGATGTCACTGTTCGGAGCGCTGCACGAAGCGGGCCACGCGATGTATGAGCAAGGCGTTGATCCGGCCTATACGCGCACGCCGTTGGCGACCGATCTGATCAGCCTTTATGCCGTTGGCGGCGTCAGTTTTGGTGCCCATGAGAGCCAGTCTCGCTTGTGGGAAAACCATGTCGGACGGAGCCGCGCGTTCTGGTCCAATCACATGGGTGACATCAAGGCCGCGTATCCCGGCCTGCTAGACGATGTGACGGACGAGGAATTTTATCGCGCTGTGAACCGCTCCGAGCCAAGTTTCATACGTGTCGAGGCCGATGAATTGACCTATGATTTCCATATCATGCTGCGCGCCGAGTTGGAGGCCAAGATGGTCGATGGCTCGCTTGAAGTGGCCGAGCTTCCCGAGGCATGGAATGCCGCAATGAAGAACTATCTGGGGGTTGATGTGCCCAATGATGCGCAGGGTGTGTTGCAGGATGTGCATTGGTCGTCCGGACAGATCGGGACATTCTGTAATTACACCATCGGCAACATCATGGCGGCGCAACTGTTTGATACGGCGACTAGCGAAAACCTCGGCATCCAGACGGCACTTGATGGCGCGAACTATGCGCCGTTGCGTGACTGGTTGACCGATAGCGTCGCCCAACATGGTCGCCGCTATACCCGCGATGAACTGTTGGTAAACGCAACCGGACGGGCGCTTGATCCTGAACCCTACATCGCCCACCTGACCACAAAATTCACCGACATTTACGACCTGTCGTGACCGCACGGTTGCGCAAAGGAAGGACTACAATGACTGCACTAGACCCACGGCTTGCTAAACGCGTGAAACTGTCCGATGGCGGGCTGATTACCAAGATGCTCGATATTGCCAATGGCATAGATGATGTGATCAAACTTGGCCGCGGCGATCCGGACCTCGACACGCCCGCCCATATCATCAAAGCGGGGCAAGAGGCCTTGGCGAACGGCGCGACGCATTACACGCACCCCTTGGGAATCGAACCGCTGCGCGCCGCCATTGCCGACAATATCCGCCACTACGGCGGAGCCGATTACGCGAATGACGAAATTATGGTGACGCCCGGCGGGCAGCAGGGTATGTTCATCATTGCCTTGTCGTTGCTTAACCCCGGTGACGAGATTATTGTGCCTTGTCCGGGTTACAACCCGTATCAACAGGCGGCCGAGATGTCGGACGCTGTTGTGCGCAAGGTTCCCATGACGATGGAGACCAACTTTACCCTGACCGCCGAAATGGTCGAGGCGCACATCACTCCGAAGTCCAAAATTCTAGTGCTGATCAATCCCAACAACCCCACTGGTACCGTCACCCCACCTGATGAAGTCAAGAAAATTGCTGAATTGGCCAAGAAGCACGATCTGATCGTCATCTCGGATGAGATTTATGCCCGTCTGACCTTTGGCAATAACACGGTTGTTCCCGTGGCCTCTTTGCCCGGAATGAAAGAGCGCACGATCACGCTTAGTGGGTTTTCGAAGGCGTATGCCATGACCGGCTGGCGCATTGGCTACCTTGCCGGACCGCGTGCGTTGATCGAACCAATGTCTGAGGTGAACCACGCCTTTGCAATCTCGACTGCCGCCGTCAGCCAGCACGCGGCTCTTGCCGCGATGACGGGTAGTCAGGATTGCGTTGAGGAAATGCGTCAGACCTACAACGAGCGACGTGCTGCGATTTGCGAAGGATTGGACGCAATCGGGATGAGCTACGCAGAGCCGCAAGGTGCGTTCTATGTCTATGCCAATGTCGCCAGCCTTGGCCTTAGCATCACCGCCGGTGCCTTCTGCGAACGGCTTTTGGCTGATGGTCATGTGATGATGTATCCCGGTACAATTTACGGGGACCACACTGATGATTTTGTGCGCATGTCGATGACGCAGCCTGTGGAACGGATCAAGATTGCAATGCAACGCATGGCTGATGTGGTCGAGAGTTTTCGCGCTCAAAGCCGCCAACCAGCCTAGCCAACCAGCCTAATAGATAAGGACATAAAGATGACCGTTAAATCCGATAACCCTAATGTTAAAAGCGTTAAGCACATGGCCTTTGCCGTGAGTGACGCCGAAGCTGCTTTGAATGCGTACGCTAAATTCCTGCATGTTCCGGCGGATACAGAAGTCGTTCATTTTCCGAAGTCTGGCAACAAGGTTGCGTTGTTCTATTTGGGTGGGATCGAATACCAGCTGTGCCAATCCACGGAGGTAGGTGGGCGCTTTGACGCTTGGATCAATGAGCGTGGGTCCGAAGGGTTGCATCACATTTGCTACGAGGTCGACAACATCGACGACGCATTGGCCCATGCGCAGGCGCAGGGCGCGGATTTACGTGAATGCAAGGCTTGCAAGAAAACCGGAAGCCATGCGCACCCCGAAGGTTGGGTTGCGTTTCTGGACAATGACGCGGGCGGAATCGAAATTGAGTTCATGCAAGTCTACACGCCCGAACAGCTTGCGACCTATGAAAAATCGGGGGCAGAAGCAGTATGAGCACCCATGCAAAACAAACCCTGAAAGTGGGCACGGCCACGGCCAAACCCGGCGAAATGATGCGTGGCGCGATCCCTGCCGGTGATCTGGCCGGTGGCGTTAAGGTCGAAATTCCAGTCGTGGTGATCAACGGCGCGGGGGCGGG
>DGNZ01000364.1 GCA_002389175.1 Rhodospirillaceae bacterium UBA4479
TATCGACCTCATCGACGATGGCGAAGTTGAAATCCCGTTGGACCATGTCTTCCAAGGTGAACTTCATGTTATCGCGCAGATAGTCGAAGCCGAGTTCATTGTTGGTCGCGTAGGTTACATCGCATCCGTATGCTTCGCGGCGTTCTTCGTCGGAAAGACCATGAGAAATCACGCCAACAGTCAGACCAAGGAAGGTATAGACTTGCCCCATCCAGGCGGCATCACGCTGCGCCAAGTAATCGTTCACGGTAACGACATGAACACCCTTGCCTTCAAGAGCGTTCAAATAAACCGCCAGCGTCGCAACAAGGGTTTTACCCTCGCCGGTTTTCATCTCGGAAATCATGCCGCGGTGAAGTACAATCCCACCCAACATTTGAACATCGTAATGGCGTTGGCCCAATGATCGTTTTGCTGCTTCACGAACGGTCGCGAATGCTTCTGGCAAAATGTCGTCTAATGTCTCGCCTGCATCCAAGCGACCCCGGAATTCATCGGTCTTGGCCTTTAGCTCATCGTCGGAAAGCGGTTCGACTGAAGCCTCAAAACTATTGATTTCGGCGGCAGATTTTTCGAGCGTTTTGATAAAGCGGTCGTTGGCCGAGCCGAATAGGCGTTTGGCAAAGTTTTGCAGCATTTGCGGCTCCTGGCGCGTCGCCAAAATAACAAGGGGGACCGCTCAGTTTACGGTCTTGAATTAGCTGAGAAAGAGATAGAGTCCTGTAGGCTCACTGTCAACGCGGGTGCCCTCTAAAAGGCTCGTAAATCTAACGATTTCTCTCACATCTGCGCGAGGGGATGGGCCGTTTCAACCAAGGACCGCAGGCGTTCTTCGAGAACATGCGTGTATATCTGCGTCGTCGAGATATCCGCATGCCCTAACATCTGCTGTAAAGCTCGCAAATCTGCGCCATTTGCCAGCAAATGGCTCGCAAATGAATGCCGCAGCACATGGGGCGAAACGCGCCTTCGGTCCAAACCAGCCTCGACCGCCAATTCCTTAATCACCTGACCAAACCGGGCACGGGTCAGATGCCCTTCTTTGCCCCGTGATGCGAACAAAAACTTATTCGTTCGGGACGTTCCACGGCCTTTTGGCAGGAAACTCTCACGAACCATTAAATAGTCTCGCACAGCGTCTTGGGCAGGTTCCCCTAGTGGCACCATGCGTTCCCGCCCCCCTTTGCCCGTAACGGTCACCACAGGGCTTTCACGAACAAATGATGACACAGGCAACGTTACCAACTCGGTCACGCGAAGCCCCGTCGCATACAGAATTTCCATCAGGGCTAAAATACGAATGCCATCGGCGCCGGGTCGTCGGCGAGCGGCTTCTAACAACGCATCCACCTCGGTCTCATTGAGATATTTTGGCAAGCGTTGACCCCGTTTTGGGCCATCAAGGCTGGTTGTTGGGTTATCGTCGCGAAACCCCATATCCAGGATAAATCGGAAAAATCTCTTCAGCGCAGATAATCTCCGCGCCGCCGTTGCAGCCGATAAACCGCGATCATCCAAGGCTTTCAAGTAGGCGCGGATTTGAGCCACACTCGCACGTTCCGGCAGTGTCTGACGCCGTCCTACAAAAAGCGCGAATTCCGTCAAATCCCTGCGATATGCAGCCAACGTGTTTTGTGACGCGTTCCGCGTGGACCGCATCATATTCAGGAAACTTTCTACCCACGTGAAAGTGAGATCTGCCATATTTTTTTAAATCTAGAGGCCCGCTGAGATCAAGCTCTCAACAGCCAATTGTCGCGCATCATTAATCAGCCCGATCTGGCGCAATGCCGAAATAGTTTCGTAAATCACATGCGTGCTGCGGGGACCACGATCCACATCACCCATCACATTCATCGTTCGAATGACAAGTTCCGCGACGCCAAGCGTTTGCGCATCAGTTGCACTGGTGGGAATCACACCAGATGCAACAGCCAGACTGCGTCTGCGATCCGCATCAGATTTGACCATGGAGTTCCAACGCAGCATGACATCTCGAAATTGAAGCCACTCTGATGCAGGGGGCATGTTCGCGGTGCCACCAGCGTTGGTCATCGACCCATCCCACGCAGATTTTGGCAATCGAGCCCCGAGTGCCATGATAACGGCGTTCATCAAGGCCTGGGTCGGGACAAGTTCTGGACGTTCTTGGATACTTTGACGCCAAGCTGTCAGCATCGCATCGAGATTGGCACGCTCGGCACCAACCCCAAGGACCCATGCCAGGGGGCGCACCCGGTCCAGCGCCAATTGCGCATCTGGATTGACGCTCGCACTGGCACGCAGCAACGCCATCCACTTTTCGGTTCCAACACGGTCACCCAGCGTCAAATAACCCCGAACCGCCGTGAGGGCGAACCAGGCCATTTCTGGGCTTGGCGGGATGCGATCAATTAATGGCTTAAAGACCTCTATGACAGGGCCATATCGATCATCTTCCCTGGCCGTTTGTATGGCCGAAATGATGATTTCACCGCGTGCGACCGGAATATTTTGTTTGGCAGCCGCTTGATACAGCAATGCCCGTGCCGCCTGCCCCCCGATTTCAGCGGCACGCGACAACGCATTATCCAAATCTGCTTCGGCGTAGTTAACCTGGGTATAAAGACGACGGAGGCTTCTTGCATCGACGATCCCCGCCGCAACGCCTTTTTCTGCCGCCTCAATCCGGGTTCCAAGGGCCAAGTTTGGTGCCTTGGTCGCCCCGTAAATCACCAGGGCATCATCAGTGGCAACGACATCAGCCGGCAATTCCGATTTAGCCGCCCGCGACAACGCCAAATGAAATGCATTCGGGTTCGCGATGGTTTCCAACGTGATGGGCGTGCCCGTTAAAACGCTATTGCTCAGCAAACCCATTGCCGGATCGTCACCCGATGTTTCGCGCAATAATGAGATCCCTAAGGAAACGCTATCGGCTTTGCCGTCCAACGCATCACAATAAATCAATAATTTTTGCCAGAAATCTTCTGCTGCACGTTGTTGGTTGTTGCGTGCCAATCCACACGCCCGCGCATTATCAAAATTCAAAAGTTGAATGCTGGCATCGACGGCATCAAGCCCCTCGGGACGTTCTTGGCTTGGCGATACCGAAAGCAGCAGTTCGGCATTCTCAATATCACCCATTGCCATCAGCGCCTGGGCACGCGCACTGAGTAGACTCGGTGCACCGTCAACCGCTGCAATCGGTGCTTTGGCACGGCTTAACAAAAGACGGGTCTTAAGCTTTCGAAGCGTCTTAGACCCCGTATTCAACGGCATGTTTTTAATAAGTTCGACGGCTTGCGTGCGGGTCAGACCTTGCCACATATCAGGCCCCAGGCCGCCATCTTGCTCACGTAGCGCACCCAGCGAGTCACTATCAATGCGCGTCAGGCCATCAACTTGAATGCCCATCGTTTTACGCATGTCATTAGGTACAACAGGCGCATTCGATGACGGTGACAAAACGGTCGGCGCAGCGTTTGGCACCAAACGACGGGGTGCGCCGCCGGATGAAGGTTGAGAGACAGGCGCGGACTGATTTCCCTGCACAACGAACGGATCAGGGCTGCCGGGGGATGACGTCTGCGCAATAACAGTCTGTGGCAAGAGTGCAAAACTCGCCGACACAAAGATCGCTGAAATCAGGTTACTTCGGGAACTTATCATTCGGCAGAACCTTCTCAACATTGCTAATAGGTGGTGGAATTTCCCACGTTGTTAAGAATGCAGCACCGCCAGCAGCGGCAACAAGCAAGAGCAATACCAAGGCTATCGTTAGCTTTCCCATGTTTTCTCGTCGGTCCTTTTGGGCGTCAGGCGAAAACCACCCGCACAGAATACTTCCTTGGTAAACGACCATCCGCCTACCCGCAATT
>DGNZ01000331.1 GCA_002389175.1 Rhodospirillaceae bacterium UBA4479
CACCAAAGCGGGAAAATGCATAGCAGCAGCCAAAACATGCTGAGCAGAAAACCCGCCTTGCGAAAGCTCTCACGTCTCACTGGGCATACCTCTGCGTCAGTTTGCGCGCGCCAGCCAGATAAAGCGTACCAAAGACAATCACGACGATTAGAAAGAGAAAGCTCAGCGCCGAAGTCATACCAATGTTGAACTTTTTGAAGCCTTCATTATAGGCAAATAACGTTAGAGTTTCGGTCGATGTGCCTGGCCCGCCTCCGGTTAAGATGAATACGGTATCGATGATTTTGAACCCTTCGATCAGTCGGATGAAAATGACCGCAGCTGAAAGTGGTAAGAGCATCGGGAATGTAATGTCGCGGAACCGTCGCCAAGCTGAAATATTATCGACACGAGCGGCCTCAAACACCTCGGCTGGCAAGTTCTGAAGTCCAGCTAACATCAAGAGCACGACAAAAGGTGTCCACTGCCAAGTTTCGATGGCAATTAGAACGGCAATAGCGAAGTTTGGATCGGTGAGGAACGGCAGGTTTTCGAGGCCGAACATAGAGAAAAGTTCGTTGGCTGGCCCTAGAACCGGGTGGAATATCATTTTAGCAATCAGCGCGACGCACACCGGAGCAAGAAACATTGGCAATAGGAATGTAACCCTGAACAAGGACGCGCCAGGAACATTGTGATGCAAGGCCAAAGCCACGGAAAAGCCAATGGCATACTGGGCCAAAACTGAAATAATCACGATCGTCGCTGTGGTTGCGATGGCCCCCCAGAAGCGGGCGTTCGCGAGGATGTCTGCATAGTTGTCAAAGCCAACAAACCGAGCTGGCGTCGGTGGGACGATCCTTACGGTTTGGAAGCTCACGGTTAGTGCGTAGATCAGGGGGAACAGCGTGATTACGAGCACCAGCAGGAAAGCAGGCCAAATAAAAATGTGTTTCACGCGATCATTCATTGATTCGCCTCCGACATTCACAATGGCGCAGCGGATTGATTGGGTCAATCCTTAAAAGTAGCAATACTACAATCATGATGGATAAATTAGGTTAAATAAGAAAATATTGAGGTATTTTAGATATTTTACTAAAATAATCTTGTAAATTATCTATAATTTGAGTAGTAATACTACCGAGTATAGGAGGTTAGCGTGATTCCAAGTCCCACATCACACCGCATCGATCCTTCAAATGCTGAACTGGAAGGTGCAACAGGCCATTACAGTAAGAAGCTCAGTGAGCTGGTGGGGCTTTATGAAGATGGCGCAGCGTTTTCTCAGGTTTTAGAGCAAGGTGGAGACGAGATTGTATATAAGGTGTCAGATGTTCGGCCGGATGCCGGGCATGGAGATCTGATCTTCGGGACAACCTTCATGGAACCCGGTCGAATTGGGGAAGAGTTTTTCATGACGCGTGGACATATCCACGCCACGGCAAACCGCCCTGAAACCTATTACGGTGAATCTGGGGAAGGGGTGATGTTGTTGGAGTCACCTGAGGGCGAAACGCGGGTTCTGGAAGTGTTTCCACGGCAGATGATCTATGTGCCGCCTTTCTGGATTCACCGCTCTGTGAATACTGGTGCAGCGCCTCTGGTGATGAGCTTTTGTTATCCCTCCGATTCCGGACAGGACTATTCAATTATCGAACGGTCTGGCGGAATGGCCAGTCGCATTGTGGCCGACGGATCCGGCTGGAAGGAAGCACCGAATTCTTCGTACCGCCCGCGAACGGCTGCGGAAATTGAACGTGTTTACGAAACGGGAGACCACGAACAGTGAATATTTTTGAGAAAATTGAGCAGTACGGCGTTGTTCCTGTGATTGCTATTGATGCCGCGGCTGACGCTGTGCCTTTGGCTGACGCGCTCTTGGAAGGCGGGTTGCCGGTTGCCGAGATCACTTTCAGAACTGACGCCGCGCTTGACAGCATCGCTGCAATTTCTTCCCAGCGGCCTGAGCTGCTTGTTGGCGCAGGAACCGTGTTGACTGAAAGTCAAGTTGACGATGCAAAGGCGGCAGGAGCGAAATTTGCTTTGTCACCTGGTTTGGACCTGGATGTTCTATTGCGTGCAGAAGAGGTTGGGCTTCCATTCGCCCCAGGTATTATGACACCAACAGACCTACAGGCCGCACTGAAAGCAGGTTGCAAGATGGTGAAGTTTTTCCCAGCAATGGCTGCGGGTGGACCGAACTTGCTGCGCAACATTGCGGCGCCCTACGCGCACACAGAGATAGGATTTAACCCGACAGGCGGCGTAACGTTAGAGAATTTAGATCAGTGGTTGTCTATGCCTACTGTCCGAGCCGTAGGCGGCACATGGATCGCCACTAAGGCAGATATCGCCAACGGAGACTGGGCTCAGATTACTGAAAAAGCCAAGATGTCTGTTGATCGCGCCGCTAAAATTCGAAGCGCTCAATGACGTATTCTCCAGCAACGCGCCCGACATTCTATTTTATTGGCGTAACGACGGGCCAATCTTCGATCATGAAGATTTTTCCGGTTTGGGCTGAGTATTTGGGATTGGGTGATGTCGAAATCAAGGGCATTGATTTCCCCCCCCATGATACAGCTGAAAACTATCGTGAAGCAGTGGATTTCTTGAAAAATGACCCGTTGTCATTGGGTGCGTTGGTGACGACACACAAATTGGATCTTTTTGAAGCCTGCAAAGACATGTTTGACGTGATTGATCCTCATGCGACGCTTATGGCCGAAACTAGTTGCATCTCGAAACGGGATGGTAAGCTGATTTGCCATGCGAAGGACCCAATTTCGTCAGGTTTGTCGCTGGATGGCTTCCTGCCAAAAGATCACTTTGCGGATACGGGGGCCGAACTATTTTCGATTGGGGCCGGAGGGTCAACTATCGCACTGTCTTGGCATCTGATGCAGGAAAGCAGGGGCGAAAATCGACCAAAGAGGATTGTTGTGTCGAACTGGTCCCAGCCTAGATTGGACCACATCCGCGAAATTCATGAAAGCCTAGGCAGTGATATTCCGATTGAATACCGTCTGGCGGCAACAGCCCAAGACAATGACGACATCTTGGCGTCAATGGCTGCGGGAAGCGTTGTGATCAATGCGACGGGGTTGGGCAAAGACGCTCCCGGTTCTCCACTAAGCGATGCGGCGCCTTTCCCAAAAAACGCCATCATCTGGGAGCTGAATTATCGGGGTAATCTGGTGTTTCTGGATCAGGCAAATGCGGCCAAAACGGCGCTGTGTCTTCAGGTCGAGGATGGGTGGACTTACTTTATTTACGGGTGGACGCAGGTCATTGCGGAGGTGTTTAACATCGAGATCCCTGTAGCCGGTGATAGATTTAATGCGATTTCGGAAATCGCGACAAAGGTTGCAGGACGATGAGCGGTGCGAAGGTATTGATCACACCCCGATCGCTTTCTGATTGTACACATCCAGCGCTGGATGCGTTGCGTGAAGTTGGATTAGAACCAGTTAGTGTACGGCCAGGCGTAATGCCCAACGAAGCAGATCTAATTGGGGCCATGCCAGGATGCGTGGCGTGGTTGGCGGGTGTTGAGCCTGTTTCTGAAAAGGTCATTGATGCGGCCAGTGAGCTAAAGGTAATCAGTCGGAACGGGACCGGAATCGATAATCTGCCTTTGCAGGTGCTGGCTGAAAAGGGGATTAAGGTGTGTAAAGCGTCAGGTGCAAATGCACGCAGCGTTGCTGAGCTTGCACTGACATATATCCTAACGGGGCTTCGCCAATTAACGCAGACCCATGTTGGAATTCAGGCTGGCGAATGGCCGCGCCTGCGTGGTCGTGAGATCAAAGGTGCAACGGTTGGCATTCTGGGATTAGGAGCGATTGGTCAGGAATTGGCGCAGATATGTCTATCACTCGGTGCAAACGTCATTGCCTATGACCCGTATACCAACCAGGATGCGATACAGCATCAAAACTTCCAACGAGGGTCGCTGGCTGAAGTAGTAAAAAAATCAGATGCTATTTCACTGCATTGCCCAATGCCCGAAGACGGCAGTGCGGTATTGGGGCCTAAAGAGGTTGGTGCCTGCATGAAAGGCGCCGTTCTGGTCAACACAGCGCGCGCTGGTCTCATCGATCAAACGGCCTTGGCATCTTTGCTCGAAAGCGGTCAAATCGGATTTTACGGGACAGATGTTTTTGAATCTGAGCCGCCGCAGCGGGTAGAAATGCTGAATCATCCTGGGGTGACTATGTCGTCGCATATTGGCGGCTTCACAACAGAAAGCGTGGATCGTGCTACGATGATGGCTGTGCAAAATATTCTTGGGTGTCTCGATGGTCCTTTCGTTTGAGATTCATAAGGGGCGCCCAATGCCCAACCACTTAGCATTGTTCTGGCTGGGGCAGGCGGGTTTTTGGCTGGAAAGCAGTACAAAACGCGTACTGATTGATCCATATTTGTCAGACAGCCTAGCGCACAAATACGATGGTAAGAAACACGATCACCAAAGGATGGCTCCACCTCCTATCATAGTTGGCGAGCTACCTGAAATTGACTACGTTCTCATTACACATGCGCATACCGACCATCTTGACCCAGATACGCTTGGCCCGCTTTTTGAGCGCTTTCCCAAGGTCCGTTTTGTCGTGCCCGCATCATGTGAGGATCTAGCTCGAGAGCGGATAGGCCAAGCGGTAGAGCTGATCTTGGTCGATACCGGTGATGAAATCTCCCTAGATGGGTTGCAGATCAAGGTGTTTCCAGCTGCCCATGAAGCCGAAGAGTTGGACGCTTTGGGCCGTCACAAATTTCTAGGTTACGGTATCGAAGTTGACGGCACTCGGTTTTATCATTCCGGCGATACAATACCATTTGAAGACTTGGACATGGCTGTGTCGACCTATTCACCAGATATTGCTTTGCTGCCGGTGAACGGCCGCGACGCTGAGCGTCTAGCTGATGGTATACCAGGCAATTTGACCTTGGATGAGGCAATATTTTTTGCGCGTCATGCGAAAATCCTTATCCCCCATCATTGGGGGATGTTTTCGTTCAACACAGAAGACCCTGCCAAGATTGACTTGGCCGCATCCGAGCACAGTGAGATCCAAATCGTAAGACCCCAACTTTGCAGAACCCTGAAGATTGTCCCTGATGGCGGTTAATCGGGCTTTTTGCCATTGCCCAGGTGGCGTCATGGGATGTGCTACAGCGTTTGGTGTAAAAATTACGACTCACGCAACCTCGTCAAGTCACCCAAGGGATAATTCATTAGCCTTCGCCCCAGTAGTCGAGTAAGCTTGACGACTTGCCAGGGGGCTTGTTCACTCATGCTGCCTATATCACTCCAGTTGCGCGAACGTCTGCAATGTAGCGCTTCATTTCCATGACCTTGTGGCGCTCTTCCGGTTCGCGGCGCAATGCGACAACTGTTGAGAGGATGTCGATAACAACGAGCGCAGCAACACGCGAGATGGTCGGCGTGTAGTCGTCGGTATTTTCAAGTGTTTCGACCAAAAGGCCAATGTCACAATGCCGCAAGAGCGGGCTGTTGGCGCCGGTGATGGCAACTGTTGTCGCGCCACGTTGTTTGGCATGCCGAGTGGCCTGAATGACTTCTCGCGTATTTCCGGAATTCGATACAGCGAACAAGACATCGCCCTCTCCCATCATTGAAGCAGCAATCAGCATCTGATGTATATCCACGCTGGCGTGTGTGGCCACGCCAAACAGCGGGAATTTTTGCTGGGCGTCTTGTGCCACGATTGCGGAGGCGCCAAGGCCAATGAAGTGTAGAGACTTGCTCGCCATTATGGCCTCAACGGCGCGCTCCAGCTCAGGTACGTTCAAATTTGTGCGAACCCAATCCAGACTGGTTAAGTTAAAGTCAAAGATCTTGTTGACGACCTCGTGGAGCGCGTCCACCTCGGAAATAGCTACATGAGACGTGGACAGGCCAAAGGCCAGGGATTTGGCTAGTTTCAAGCGCATATCCTGAAAGCCAACGCAGCGAACCGAATTACAGAACCGTACAACCGTCGGCTCGCTTACCCCTGAGGCGCGCGCAAGTTCGGCGAGCTTCATTTCGGTTGCCTTTGACGGGTTGCGCAGGATTGTCTCTGCGACCTTCCGGTCTGATTTGCGCAGGCCGGGAAGCGATTGTTTGATTATCTCGATCAAATTGTTTGTGCTCAACTGCGCGGCCCTTTCGTTCTGGAGTAATACTACATCTGGGTTGGAACTACTCATTTGTCAACTTGATCAGGGATGAGTGTTGAAATGCCGAAATCCAAGGAGTTTTCGGGGTGTTTCGGTAATTCTAGCAATTTTATGCTGGACGGGTGGCTCAAAGTATTGCGTTTATTTTCCCATTAATGTAACAAAACTACATAAAAGGGTGCCATTAGTACTTATTTTTTTAGAAATCTTAACAATAGAAGAGAAAAATGTAGTAAATGACCGACTTCTTTTTGGCCCGTACTTTCTGTGAATTTATAATATGAAGTAACCCATGATAGATGTTCTTGAGATTTCAAAAATACCAGACTTTGGCGGTGGAGTGTTGATGTGTGCCCATAGCTGCAAG
>DGNZ01000325.1 GCA_002389175.1 Rhodospirillaceae bacterium UBA4479
AATCTCACAGGCCTGTTACTAATGTAGTCACATCTCGATCATGTCTCAGTCACAGCAATGAAACTAATATTAGACGATCCGTGAGCGAGCATTTTTGATCAGGCATTCCGACCCGTAACTATATGATATTTATGATTTTTAAATTCACGCCGGAGTGATTCAGCTTTTAATGTCATGCGGCATATTCGCGCCTAACTTTATCATCAAGGAAGCAATGATGCTTTCGACATTCAGACTTAACGGTCAACTTGATGAAAAACTTTAGGAGACGAACAATGCAAAAACATATTCTTTCCGCTTTCGCACTGGCTCTTGCTTTTAGCTTCGCAGCGCCAGCCTTTGCAGACCGCATCGACAACCCAGAAGACTATGGTGTTGAGTTCCAAGGCGACACTGAAAGTTCCAGCAACCAGTTGTCACTCGAAGGGATCGCCAGCGAACGCGCGTAAAATACCTTCACCCCTGAAGTCGAGAACGGCACCCTTAACCGGGTGCCGTTTTTGTTTTCAGCGTTAAGCTGATTTTTTCAATCGTGCTTCGAGATACGGCATCAACCCGCCCGCTTCGACAATCGTCATCAAATGCGCAGGAATGGGCTGACAGGAATATGTCTCGCCCTTGGTCTTGTTGATGATATCCCCGGTACTGGGTTCAACCGACAACTCATCGCCCATCTCGATCTTGTCAGCATCCGGACAGACCAATGCCGGAAGACCAATATTGAATGAGTTGCGATAAAAAATGCGCGCATAAGACTTCGCAACAAGCACACGAATACCAAGTGTCTTTAAAAATTGTGGCGCTGTTTCGCGAGACGAGCCGATCCCGAGGTTATCCGTCGCAACGAACACATCACCTTCTTTGACGTTATAGGCAAAGTCTGGATCGACATCGCGCAGACAATTCCTTGCCCCCGCCAGCATGTCTTTTCCTTGGTATGAGCCGATGGGTGCCAACACGTCCGTGTCGATATTTGCCCCATAGGCCCAGGCACGGCCATCTATGGTTTTCATAGGAATTCCCTCGGGTCTGCTATTTCGCCCTTCAATGCTGACGCCGCCACGGTATAGGGCGATGCCAGGTAGAGTTTTGATGATTTCGGTCCCGCACGGCCAACAAAGTTTCTGTTGGTTGATGAAATACCAACAGCATTTTCTTCGAGTCTTGCAGCACCCAAACCGATACAGCCACCGCACCCGGTGGGCAGGATCACGCCGCCTGCGTCTTCGATGATTTGCATAATGCCTTCGTCACGGGCTTGGCGTCCCATCGCGTTGGATGACGGGGCCACCATGAACTTAAATCCAGATGGAATTTTGTGCCCTTTTAGCACTTCGGCAGCCATGCGCAGATCATCAAGTTTCGCGCCCGTGCACGCCCCCAGATACGCCTGATTTAACTTGGTCCCCTGATGATCACCAATAGGGCCTGCGTTTTCAGGGCTGGATGGTGCTGCAACCTGAGGCGTCAACGATGCGCCGTCGATGGTCACTGTCTTCACAAACGTCGCATCAGGGTCAGAGCGCCAGGTGTTGATATCCACATCCGTTGCCCCCCACTCGGTCAATGCATCAGCTGTCTTTTGATCGGGTTCACAATAGCCCGCTTTGGCACCCAGTTCCGCAGCCATGTTGGCCAACGTCATGCGCTCTTGGACGGACATCGCAGACACAGCCTCTCCGCCATATTCCAAGGCCTGATAATTGAAGCCCATGATCCCATGATCGCCGCATAATTTCAGGATTACATCTTTCGCGGCAACACCAGCGCTCAAGGTCCCCGTCACATCGATTTTAACGGTTTCAGGCACCCGAGCCCAGATCTCACCCGTCGCCAAAACACCCGTCATTTCAGTCGCACCCACACCGACCATAAACGCGCCGAACGCGCCCCCCGTCACCGAGTGACTGTCACCGCCGACGATAAACATGCCGGGCTTCACGTGCCCCGCTTCGGGTAACACGACGTGGCAGATGCCTTCTTCTTTGATGAAGTGGATAACATCGTGATCCGCGACCCATTTTTGAGCATGCTTTTGGATATCGTCGAAATTATCGGCTTCTTTGTTGATGTAGTGGTCGGTGATGACGACCAGCTTTTCCATATCCCAGACGGGGACACCCAATTCATCAAGCTTTTCACCCGCCATACGCGGGCCAGCGCTGTCGTGCATCATCGCCAAGTCAACGTGACAAGTGACGATTTCACCCGGTGTCACGCTATCGACCCTGGCGGCCTTTGCGATAATTTTCTCGGCTAAAGTTTGCGGCATATGTCTGGGTCCCTGTTAAATTACTTTTTTGTCTTTAAGTGCTGCGATGGCGTCGTCATCAAAACCGGCCTCTCGCAGAAGGTCATCTGTATCCGCACCCAGCTTTGGCGCTGGATTGGCCGGCGCTTCGCTACCACCTGAACGTACGGCAGGTGCGACGTATCGATAGGTGCCATGCCCTTCGAGTTCGACGTGTTGCAAGCGCCCCTCATCGACAACGAAAGGATTATCCAAAGCTTGTTTCACATCGTTGATGGCAGCACCTGGTACGGTGCCCGCAAAGACCTCAAGCCATTCGTCCGTGGTTTTCACAGATAGCGCTTTATCTAGATACTCTTCGACCAAGGGACGGTTCTCAAACCGCTCCTTGAACGTCAAGAACCTTGGATCCGTGGCCCATTCCGGGTGCCCAACCGCTTTACAAAGAGCGGGCCAGAACTTTTCCTTGTTACACATCAGGTAAATCCAGCCGTCCTTGGTCTGATACAACGCACAGGGCGTCAAAGCCGGATGCGCAGATCGCGGCAAGCGTCCCTGCACATGGCCTTCGTTCAAATACCACATGGCGGGGTAGCCCAAATTGCACATGGCGATATCAAACAGGCTGACATCCATATCGCGGCCAATGCCTGTCGCACGCGCGCCTGTCACCCCGGCCAACGTGGCATAGGCCAACGCCAAACCCGTCATCTGATCGACAACGGATAAGCCAAACCGGGTCGGTGGATGATCGGGCTCACCCGTCAGCGAAAACCATCCGGCTTCGGCCTGCATCAAATAGTCAAATCCTGGCCATGACTTTCGCGGCCCCGTCCGGCCATACGCAGATAAATGCGCACAAACGATCTGCGGGTTGGCGTCCTTCAAATCATCATAGGTAATGCCCAGTTTTTCAGGCACATCGCCGCGCAAGTTTGATGTCACCGCATCTGCATTTGCGACAAGCTTATGAAACACATCTTTGCCCTCAGGCGTCGTCAGATCGACGGTCAGGCTGCGCTTGTTTCGATTGTACGCATGAAAGAATTCGGACGATCCATCACCAAACCAGTACGGGCCGATGTCGCGTGCAAAGTCGCCGCCTTCGGGGTTTTCAATCTTGATGACTTCAGCACCTTGGTCGGCCAGAAACATCGTGCCGAACGGGCCAGCGCCATATTGCTCGACGGCAAGAACCCGCACACCAGCGAGTGGGAGTGGGAGTTTACTTTCTGTCATCGGTGATCACCCCCTCACCTAACCTCTCCCCCTCAAGGCGGAGAGGGATAAGGGATCGTGATCTATCGTCAGGGTCCCTCTCCCCTTTTTGGGGGAGAGGACAGGTGAGGGGGCGTATGTTCACGAATGACGCTCCACCAATTGCTTGGAAATGATCAGGCGTTGCAATTCGTTAGTCCCTTCACCAATGCACAGCAACGGTGCATCGCGGTAATAACGCTCCACATTGTATTCAGGTGAATAGCCGTATGCGCCGTGGATGCGCATGGCTTCGGATGCGTTTTCAAGCGCGGCCTCGGTGGCGAACAACTTCGCCATGCCCGCTTCCATATCGCAGCGCTCTCCGGTGTCGTAGGCCTCTGCGGCATCCTCAACCAACTTGCGCGCGGCATGAACGCGTGTTGCCATATCCGCCAGCTTGATCTGGATCGATTGATGCTCGCAGATCGGCTTTCCAAACGTTTTGCGCTGCGTTGCGTAATCAAGTGAATCATTCAATGCGGCCTGCGCCAAGCCAACACCACGTGCTGCGACGTTGATCCGGCCCAGTTCCAGGCCGCCCAAGATTTGCTGCAACCCTCGACCTTCGGCATCGCCAATCAAATGGGATTGCGGGACGCGCACGGATGGGAATTCGACCTCTCCGGTATCAATCCCTTTATAGCCCAGCTTCTTGAGCTTGCTGGCCTTGTAGCCCGCTGATTTGGGCACAAGGATTAGGCTCATGCCGCGATGGCGCGGGTCGGCATCGGGATCAGTTTTGACCAGGAC
>DGNZ01000420.1 GCA_002389175.1 Rhodospirillaceae bacterium UBA4479
CGATGATCGAGAAATGCCATGAGAAGAATTTGGTAAAAAAGGCCACGAACGTGCAGTTCGAAGTGACCTCGATTTTTGATTACGCGCCGGAACCAGGTTCGGTTAACTTACTATCAGCACAAGGATTCATTGAATACATCAGCTTGAAGGAATTAAAAGCGTTTCTTGCAGATGCATCACAGTGGGTCGCACCGGGCGGTTGCATTGCCATCGGGTCACGCAATCGGCTTTATAATCTCTTTTCGCTCAATGACTATACCCAGATAGAAATTGATCTCGGCAGTGTTGATGCCATTTTGGACGAAGCCATGAAACTAGGCAGTTCAAAATCTCAAAAAGAGGCTATCGCAAAGCTCTCCAAACACGACATCGAATTGCCGATGGCAGAACAGCACCCCGGCACTGGCATCAAAGTAACAACCCGCCATCAATATACACCAGGCCAATTAATGACGCTGTTCCGTAAAGCTGGATTTGAGACTGAGGCAATATACCACGCGAACTATCACGCCATGCCAATCTCAGCAAAAGACGATTATGAAGAGAGTTACGGCAACTTCGCTAATCATGTGTTCGCGGATTATCCCTTAGATCCACGTCTCGTTCCAAATTCAACGACATTCGTGATTGTTGCGAGGAAAGCACTCTCTAAATGACACTTAGTATCATCATGTATCATTACGTGCGTGATATTGACGGATCGGCTTTTCCTCGTATCAAAGGTCTTCGCACGTCAGCATTTATTGAGCAGCTCGATTATATTGCCCGATACTACGATGTAATTAGTCCGCAGCAATTGATTGAAGCTGTTGGCGGTGGGCAACCGTTACCAGCACGAGCTGCTTTGCTGACCTTTGACGATGGATATATCGATCATTTCGCACGGTACGGCCGTTGCTCAGTGAGCGCGGCTGGTCCGGAGCATTCTTCCCACCAAGCGCCGCCGCATTGGAAGGGCAACTCCTCGACGTTAACAAGATACATTATATTCTCGCCAGTCATGTCAGTCCGCCGGAGCTGCTTCAGATGGTCAATGATTGGGTGGATAAGGCCCACGAAGATAAAACTCTCGAAAAACCTTCTGCCGATTATATGGAAGAATATTATACGCCTGATCGTTTTGACGATATTGAAACTGCATATACTAAACGCATGCTGCAAAAGGCATTGCCTGAGGATATACGCGGCGAAATCATTGATGATATGTTCAAACGCTATGTCAGTGATGATCCCGCAGATTTTGGACGGGCTTTATATATGGATGTCGATCAACTTGGCAAAATGCTCGAAGACGGCATGCATATCGGCAGCCATGGCGCGCGCCATTACTGGCTTTCGCATCTATCGGCGGCAGAGCAACAAGTCGACATTGACGCCTCACTTGAATTCTTAGCCCGTATTGGTGCGCCTACAAAGCAATGGATCATGTGTTATCCGTATGGTGATTTTGACGACTGCGCAATCACACTCTTACGCGAGCGTGATTGCGCAGTCGGCCTGACAACACAAGTCGACATCGTCTCCGAAATCGGGTCCTTTGATCCCCTCACACTACCGCGCCTCGATACAAATGATCTCCCGGTTTCAGCATCCGCTGAAGCCAACGAATGGACAAGAAAGGCCGTATAAATCTTGAATCAAGAAAAAGATTTCTCAGAATTATTTGATCTGTCTGGCAAAACCGCCGTTGTAACCGGTGGCACAGGAATACAAGGCAAGCGGATCACACGCGGCCTTGCAGCTAACGGCGCATCGGTCGCTGTCGTCGATCTCGATCGTGAAAGTGTTGATGCCCAAGCCGCCGAGATTGTCCGTGATTACGGTGTGCAGGCGACTGGTATCGTTTGTAATGTTGCAGATAAGGACGCCGTCCAAGCGATGGTTGAAGAAACCGTCGAGGCATTTGGTGGCATTGATGTCTTACATAATAATGCAGCGTCAAAATCCAAAGACCCCCGTGATTTTTTTGTACCCTTCGAAGACTTCGATTTTGATGTTTGGCGCCAGATCATGGGTGTAAACATAGACGGGATGTTCTTGGTTGCCCAAGCCGTTGGCAAGCAAATGGTTCAGCAAGGACGTGGTGGATCAATTATTCAAACTGCATCTACGTACGGCCTCGTCGGACCAGATTTTCGCATTTACGAAGGGTCTGATTACATGGGTGGAAAAATCACCACGCCCGCCGCTTACGCAGCTTCAAAAGGTGCGGTTGTCCAACTCACCCGGTATCTTGCAACCTATTGGGGCGAGCAGGGAATCCGCGTTAATACTTTGGTGCCAGGCGGCATCGAGTCAGGGCAAAATGACACGTTTCAGGCCAACTATAGTTCGCGCGTACCGCTTGGTCGCATGGCAACCGTGGATGAAATGGTTGGCGCCGTCGTGTTCCTGGCTTCGGATGCTTCCAGTTACATGACCGGCCAGATGATGGTCGTTGATGGCGGATGGACCGCCTGGTGAGTCTGCTCAACAGTAAGCCTGTAAAGGTTATGCTGCGCGGGATATTG
>DGNZ01000306.1 GCA_002389175.1 Rhodospirillaceae bacterium UBA4479
TCCCGGACTTGATCCGGGACCCAGCTAAATATCGGAATCTTTGATGTGAAACTCTGGGTCCCGGCATTCACCGGGATGACAAACAGGGATATTACTCAGCCGCGTAACGTTTCTCGGCGTCGTAGTATTCTGGGAAACCGACAAGGGCCTGAAGTTCCTGGAACGTGAGACGTTTGGAAAGGTCCTGCTGATTGCCTGATTTAATCATCTGCAGTGTTTCCTGCATGGCCTTCAGACCACTGAGCAACATGGCAGCAGGCCAGATCGCGACCTTGTAGCCAATCTCTTCCAATTCGGCAGGTGTCAGATACGGTGTCGTCCCCTGCTCGACCATGTTGGCCATTTTTGGGCCTTCGATTTCGGCCCCGTAGCGGCGCATTTCTGCCTCGTCTTTGGGGGCTTCTAGGAACGTGATATCAACACCGACTTTGCGGAACATCTCGCAGCGACGAAGGGCTTCTTCCATGCCGTCCGTGCCGTTGGCATCGGTCCGGGCCATGATCAGGATATCGCCGCCCCGGTCACGCAATTCGTCGCGGGCATCGACGGCTGCTTGTAAGCGCTGTTCGGCTTCTGAAAATGAAACGACGCGTTTGCCCAGCGTATGGCCGCAACGTTTTGGTGAAACCTGATCTTCGATCATCACACAGGCGAACCCGGCGTGCGCATATCCCTGCACCGTGCGTTTGACGTTGATCGCATTCCCGAACCCCGTGTCGCCGTCGCCAATGATCGGGATGCTCGTCGCTTCGCACATATTGCGGCCCTGATCGACCATTTCCGAGTAGCTGATCAGCCCGGTATCGGGCTCGCCAATCCGGACGGCAGATACCATAAACCCGCTCATGAATGCGGCATCAAAACCCGCTTGTTCGACAAGACGGGCGGACATGGCATCGAACACACCCGGGGTCGAAATCAACCCAGGGGCATCAAGAAGTTTTTGCAGTTTGGCAGCAGCAGTCATGGTGATCCTCCGATTAAAATATTGCGCGATAAAATGACCATCAACGTGGCCGGGTCAAGTCATCAGCTAAAATCACATGTTGAGACGCAGGTCCATTGTTCCAATGTTTAGGGGCAAACGATCACTCCAAAATTACTCGAAAAGTGAGACAGAGTTCAGTTTTATAGCGGACCGGAAAAATTAGCCTAAAACCGTTAACTTATTGAAATATATAACGTATTTTAACAATGGGTTTGTTTCGCAAAAACACGCTTAAATTTCACATAAATAAACTGTGATACCGTTATTTCCCTTTAAATTCAGGTGCGCGTTTCTCCAAAAAGGCTGTGTAACCCTCGGTATAATCATCGGAATCACACGGCTCATAACTTTCTGTTATTTCTTTATCTGAGAAAGGCGAAAGATCAGCGCTGATCCTGTTAATGAATCGTTTTGTCATCCGCGCAGCCAGAGGCGCACCATTGGCAATATTAGCCGCTGTCGTGGCGACGTTCGCCTCTAGTTCCAATGCCGGAACGACCCGTGATACCAACCCTTTTTGTAACGCCAATTCTGCATCCAGGATTTGGCCTTCCAATAACAACTCCAAGACAACAGCCTTGCCGACAAGTTCGATAACGGGTCTGAGTTCTCCCGCAGCGAAGGCATGTCCAATCCGATTGATCGGCACACCGAAACGGGCATTTTCCGATGCAATACGCATATCGCAACACGCTGCGATCTCGAGGCCACCGCCCGTACATGCACCGCGGATCATCGCGATCGTCGGATGCTTCAGGTTCTGTAACTGATGAAGCGCACGGCTCACCGCATCGCCATACTTTAACGCCTGTTCAGCATTGGCGCGCTTGTTCGAAAATTCGCTGATATCCGCCCCCGCCGCAAACGCCTTTTCGCCAGCACCACGAATGATCACACAACGCACGTCATCATCAGCCTCTAAGGTTTCGATCACTTCGGAAAGTGCACCCCACGCCGCCAGCGTCAGCGCATTTCGCTTTGCCGGATTATTGATGGTGATAAACGCAATGGCCCCGTCGCGTTCCAGTAAAATCAGATCATCACTCATGATGCGTTCAATACCCTTTGTGCGTTTCCATCCAACCAAGACGAGACATTCTCGACCGCCTCGGCATATACGATGTCATAAAGTTCCTGAACCACATACCCCGTGTGTCCGGTCAATACGGCGTTATCGAGACCACGCAGTGGATGGTTGGTCGCCATCGGTTCAATGTCGAAAACATCCAGGCCCGCCCCCGCGATCAGGTTTTGGCTGAGCGCGCTGACCAATGCCGCTTCGTCGATGATCGGGCCGCGCGATGTATTCACGATGTAGGCGGATGGTTTCATCATCGAAAGTTCGGTTGCACCGATCAATCCCTCGGTCCGTTCGCTCAAGATCAATTGCACCGTGATCACATCGGATTGGGTCAGCAGCGTTTCCTTATCGACCCGGCGAACGCCCACTTCGGCGCAGCGCTCGTCTGTCAGGTTCTGGCTCCATGCGATCACATCCATTTCCATGGCCAGGCCAAATTTCGCCACACGCGCGCCGAGTTTGCCCAAGCCCATGATGCCGAGGGTTTTTCCGTTTAGCCCCTCAGACACATGACCCTGCCAGCCCCCGTTCCGCATCAACTGGCTTTCGCCCGAAATCTTTTTATACAAATCCATGATCAACGCGACGGCGTGTTCAGCCGCCGGATACGGCAACATCTGTGTCCCGCACACGACAATGTCTTTGGATCGCGCATGGTCCATATCGATGGCCAGGTTGCGCATCCCTGTGGTGACCAGGAAACGAAGGTTTGGCAGCTTATCCAACTGCGATGCGGGGAACCGTGTGCGCTCGCGCATACAAATCAAAATATCATACGGCGACAAAACAGCCGCGATCTCGTCTTCGTTCCAACCCAAATGTTTGTCGAACACCGTGATATCCACGGCATCGCCCAGCACGCTCCAGTCGGCGGACGACAGGGCTGCATTCTGGTAATCATCTAAAATCGCAAGCTTCATGGTCATAGTATATCCCCTTAGAGTAGCCAAATTGTGCACGCATCCGTCGCGCGGCCTTGCACATACATGGCGTACTGACATATACGAAACAACATGTCAGATGTCATTTCATTATCAATTCAGGGCGAGATTGCCGTCCTTAAAATTGAAAACCCGCCCGTCAACGCGCTGAGTGCTGCGGTTCGGACCGAATTGGTCGACACCATCGAAGTCATGGCCGAGGGTGATCAGATCAAAGCCATTGTGATCATCGGAGATGGCCGATGCTTTTCAGCGGGCGCGGATATTTCCGAATTCGGCACCACGCCACCTGACGATACGCCGACCCTGCCAGAAACCATTGCCACGCTTGAGAATTCAAAGATGCCGGTCATTGCGGGCATCCATGGCTTTGCACTAGGGGGCGGTCTGGAAATTGCCATGGGCGCCCATTACCGGATCGCAACACCTGCGGCAGATCTGGGACTGCCAGAGGTCAATCTGGGTATTATTCCTGGTGCCGGGGGCACGCAACACCTGCCTCGTTTGATCGGCGTAAAAGCAGCAGCCCACATGGTGGCTACGGCTGAAAAAATTACGGGCGAAGAAGCCGCAGAATTGGGTCTGGTAGATATTGTCACCGACACAGATGACATCGAATCATCGGCAATCGCATTCGCCGAAACATTGATCGATCAGGGCATCGGTCCCCGTCCGACATCGATGATCACGGACCGGATTGAGTCTCCCGAAGAGGCCGCTGTTGCAATCGAAGAGGTACGCACCGCCCTCGCCGATCAAATAAGCGGCAAACAGGCTCCGGCTCGCGCACTCGACAGTGTGCTCAACGCTGCCTCATTGTCATTCGAAGATGGCATGAAGGCGGAACGGGAGATTTTTTTAAGCCTTCGAGATAGCCCCGAAGCGCAAACCCTTCGAGATGCGTTCAAGGCCAAACGGAAAGCGAAAAAGACCTAGGGTTTGCCTGAAAGCTTCGTCGACTAGACTTTTGCCGAAAAGCGTACACATCCCTATATTGAATTCAACAATCAAAACCAATCAACGCGATGGAGAGACAACATGACGTGGCTTGAAGGTCCAACCCGAAACGACGAAACAGCGGGCAAGCGCCTCCGCACACTTTTGGAGCGCGATGAAATTCTGCGGGTTCCGGGGACCCATAACCCCCTCGCCGCGCGTCTTGCCGCCCGCGAAGGGTTTGAGTCGCTTTATATTTCTGGTGGTGCCGTGACCATGAGTTTGGGCCTACCCGATTTGGGTGTGATGATGCTGGACGAGTTGTGTTTCATCACCCGCATGGTCTCGCGTGCCACCGATCTGCCATTGATCGTCGATGGCGATGTGGGTTACGGCGGTACGTTGAATGCCATGCGCACCGTGCGCGAATTGGAACAAGCCGGCGCTGCCGCGGTTCATATCGAAGATCAATTGCTGCCCAAAAAATGTGGTCACCTGAATGACAAACGACTGGTTCCCGCCGAAGAAGCCGCTGCCAAGATCGCCGCGGCTAAAAAAGCTGCACGTGATATGGTTGTGATTGCACGCACCGATGCCGCAGGCGTCGAAGGCCTTGATGCAGCGATCCGTCGCTCAAACATGTACAAAGAAGCGGGTGCAGATGTGCTGTTCCCGGATGGTTTGAAATCTGAAGAAGAATTCCGTCGTTATGCCAAGGAGACCGGTGGTGGCGTCAAACTGATGGCCAACATGACAGAATTCGGCCGCACGCCGCATTACACCGGGCAGGAATTCCAGAACATGGGCTATGATATCGTGATCTGGCCCGCGACGTCGGCACGTGTTGTTGGGTACGCGATGCGTGATTTATACAAGCACATCAAGGACCACGATGGTACGGCAGGCTTCGAAGACCGGATGTTGACCCGCGCCGAAGGTTACGACGTTATCGGGTATCACGATTTTGAAGCGCTTGATGAATCAGTCGCAAAATCGGTCGCACCAGAATTCACAGGTGAGAACACATCGACGGAGCGATTGGCCGGGGAATAAAGAGCGCCGAATTATTTGCCGCGCAGTTTGCCGACAAAGAATACGATC
>DGNZ01000250.1 GCA_002389175.1 Rhodospirillaceae bacterium UBA4479
TCACGAGAGCCTGAACAACGTCACCACGCATAAGGGCCGGATAGGATCGGCTTATAATCGGTGCCGTCCAGCTCGGCCCGGTCGCGGCGTTAGGCTTCCAGATCGTGCAAGTATTTCAGGAACAGCACCCAAGAGGTTTGTTCCACATAGTCGAGTTCGTTGGCCACGCCCTCTTCGTTGCGTAATTCGCGTTCTATCTTGTTAAATGCGGTGTCATACATTGTGAATGAATCAAAAAATTTCTTCTATTCAACATGTTGGTGAGTACGATTGCAAGGCGTATTTTCTTACCTGCCGATGCCGACGCGATATGGGCAGTAATGGTGGGCTTTCGACAGCTATACCGCGCTTTGCTACCCCATGCCCCGGATCAATTCCCCCTGCCGCGATGGTGAAACCGGGCAATAGGCGCTAAGCGTGGTGGCGATGTTTTCATGGCCCAGGTTCATCGACCATGCCTTGAACTGTTCGGGCGTCTTGCAGTGCTCATTGGCCAAAAGTCCAAGGGTTTTGCGGAAGCTGTGCGGGGCAAAGGCGGGAAGGCCCGCGTCTGTGAAGGCGTCCTTGATCACGGTGCGTAATTTGCCCGCGTTGGCGTAGGTGTCGCGTGATAGGCCCAGCGCAGCGAATGCACTATCTTTCAGGCCCATCTTCGGCTTGGGAAACAGCGCATCGTTCGGGCCGAAGAGTTCTTCTTGGCGCAGGTATGTCACCCAATCGCGGAAGGCTTGCAGATAAGCATCATCGACCGGGAAAAACCAAGTCGTGAAGGTCTTGGCGAACTTTGTTTTCACGTCTCGGGCGTCCTGATAGAGACAATTCTCGACCAGATCGACGTGTTTCAGGCGAAGGGAAGCCACCGCCCCATCTCGTGCCCCGGTCAGCATCAGGAAGGCAAAGAGCGCCTTGTCGCGACGCTGTAGCGGTGAAGCGCTGGGCATCTGCGCAAAGGCGTGGCGGCATTGTTCTGGGGTGGGATAGATCGCTTCGCGGGTCGTATGGGCAATTCGGGCATCTTTCGCGTTGAGGTTGAAATAGTCTGCGTCCGCGTAGGAAATCCGCGACTTGTAGCCGGGTTGCCCTGCCAGCCAGTGAATGAAGGCTTTGACCATGCGCAGGGTGCTATCGACTGTGGCCTTTGAAAGGGGCGCGCCGGTTCGGGCGTTCTTTTGGTTCGATAGGCGGCACTTGAAAGCAATGGCTTGCTCGATATGAAACCGCTTAAAGGGCTTGAAATTGGTGCTTTGCTCAAATCGAAGGATTGCCTCGGCGGCCCTGTCCTCCGTCGAATTATCCATGCGTTTGGCTTAGTGCAAATATTGCAGGTAGCGGCGTTTGAAGCGTTCGTTTTCTTCGTGGTATTTCCGGGCCGTCTATGTGCACTGTCTGCCGTTATGGTTTACGAAGGCTCGGCGGGTTCCTTTGGGGCAAAATAGGGATACGGTCAGCCGTCAAGCGCGGGGCTGTGAAGTGGAAGAACACGGGGGGCTGCCACTATCATATTCTGACAGAGTTAGTCCGGATTAAAGGGCCGCTCCGAGCGATTGCGCAACCTGTATCGGTTTTGTATTTTTTTGGTGTCGAAAGACGAGCTTCGTTGCCTTTTTGCCGTCCACGATCGGAGAAAACGGGTTCAACCGATCCCCAAAGATCGCTTGATATTCTTGTTCCGTTGGATTGGGCAATGCTTGCATGGCTTGGTCACCGGGGAAAAAGCTCTCGCTCCAACATCCGTTTGCCTTAACAACTTCATGCTGCTCAAAGACGAGGTGGACATAGGTGACGCCTTTTGTCGGCTCCGGTTGGCTAATTCCAGGAAGGGGCAGGAGACTTTTTGCTGGCACCAAAACAGGCTCTCCCGCCATCCGCTGGGCAATTTTGCTGTTTACAAGTATCCGGTGCTGAGGGGAGACGCAAAGCTGCTCGCTTGGGATATTTGTCCCAAGTGCGCCGGGGGCAATCACAATTGGCCAAAGCTTGGGGCGGCCGAACAATTCGTCTGGGCCCAATTTGCGAATGTTGAGCGCTATCAGTGGCTTGGCTTCACCACTCTGGGTCACGATTTGATCGCCAATCGTCAGGGTTTCTACAGATTTTTTTCCGTCGGCTGTGAGGATACTGGTCCCGGCTGTAAAACACAGAACATTGAGGTTGGCGGCTTGCAGGTCGCCAATACTTGTGTTCAGAACTTGAACACTGCTGCCGCCGCCCAAAGATATTGAAATTGATCCGTCGCCAAGGTCGGTCGTGGCCGCAACAACATCGTCTAATGTCGCGAAATAGGCACTAAGATCGATGACATCCCCGTCAGCGACCTGGAAGTCGGTTATCACATCGGCCGCGCCGCCGCCAAACCCACTTCCAGCAAACCAATCAGCGCCCGCCCCTCCGGTTAGGGTATCATCGCCATCTCCCCCATCAATGCGGTCTGATCCTGTGCCGCCGTCAATAGTATCATCCCCCGCGCCGCCGAAAAGTTGATCATCCCCGCCAGCTCCAGACAATGTATCTGCGTTGACACCGCCATATATATCCTCATGAAAAAACTCACCCTGTACAGTTGTCAGCGGTGACCCGACTGATTGGGCGGACATCAAGGTCATTCTTGCGAAATCATCTGCGGTTCGCGCGTCGGTCCCGGATAAACCCTCAATAGCGGCCGCGAGGTCGGAATAATGGGTGGACAAAGATGTTGACACGACAGCAGGGGTGCCGTCTGGGAAAGTTCCGGCGCGAGAGGTGGTTCCTATCAGGTAAGTTTCTGTCGTCCCGTCCCCATCAGCATCGAAATCAAGAAATGTGCCGCCGCCGCTCATCCCGCGCACTGCATCTGCACCGGCGATCGTGAAATGCCCTCCAACATCAGCGCCGACCGTTTCTTCGGTATATCCACCTTGAGAAAGTGTTCCGGTTGTCTCATGCAAAACGCCAGCTGCGCCAGTATTGGAATCAGCTGCAATGGGATAGCCAAGAATCGTTACATTCCCGGTCAGATCATTTGGGTCATTCGCAATTAACATGGAGATGGCAGGGCCATCGTAGAACTCGCCCGTGCTTGCCAAGCGATCGCCGGCAAAGAGGCTTGTGTCAAAGCCTGCATATGTGACGTCACCGATGCCGTCATTATCGATGTCATCAAGATAGTCATTGGGATTAGCCCCGTTGTCGACGACGTAGTCTATCTCTGTGGTACTGTGTGGTTCGGCCTCACCATTGAGGCTCCGCTGAGGAATGGCCGTGCGGACGCGCCCATCGGTGTTAGGGTCATGGTTGGTTGCAAGGTAAATGCCGCCACCTATGTGAGTTCCTGAAAACTCGACATCTACGGATGCAAGGTGCTCGATGTCCGTAGAATTTGGATTGACGGTTGTCAAAGGCATCTAATTTGGTCCTGGCTCATGCAGCACGTTACCGTGCCAAAAATTTTTGTGTTTGAACGCGAAACCATCCTGATCTGAACCTGTTTAGAATAGGCTCCCCAGCTGTCGTCTCGGCCGCTTAATTAACGAATGGCACTGCCCCACACCGCAGATTCGTTACCGAAGCATAAAAAAAGAGGGCGTCAGGTGCAAAATAAATGGCAAAAAATTTATCACGAATTTGTGATCAAATGCACAGGTCACCGACCATCACCACGGATGGCCCGCTGGCCGTAGTCCTGTTTGTTGAGTTTTGCGAAGTTTTAGGAGCGTTTTTGATGCCCCGTGATTTCAACGGGTGCCACTTTTACG
>DGNZ01000315.1 GCA_002389175.1 Rhodospirillaceae bacterium UBA4479
TCGTCTTTGCGGGCAACTTCCAGGCCGCCGATGCGGGAGTACCGTCCGCGTTTCTCAAAGAAGTCAATGCTGTACTTGGTTGTGAAGATCGTCATCTGGTCGTGCATCGTGTTGAAGCAAAAATCCGACGCGTGTCCGGTCGATCCGATATCGGTCGGCACGCCGGATTTATCGATGCCGATGATGTTGTCCCAGCCGCGTTCAATCAGGTGATGGACGACGGACGCGCCGACGATCCCGCCAAGGCCAATGATGACAACATCTGCTTTTTTATTGAAATCCGACATCGTGTATCTCCCCGTACGGCCTTGGTCCAATATCCTGACCGATTGCCCTATCAAATCGGTAGAATTATAGGGGGCTCGCCGCTTGGTATTTCGCGACAATCCCTGTCTTGATATCGCCAAACGTAACCATCAATCGCAATTGCTCATGGGCGCATGGCAACTTATCCTATGAAAAAGATGCTTTAAAACAACGCCTTTGGGAGCACGCAAATCCATGCTGAACGACTGGGAACCGCCAAAATCCTTTGCCACATATAAGCATATCGCCGTCACGCGCATGGCGGGGGGCATCGGTGCCGAAGTATCCGGTGTCGACGTATCGACAGATTTATCTGACGCAGTGATTGCTGAAATCACCGGGGCGCTTGATGAAAACCATGTGATTTTCTTTCGCGATCAGAATTTGGAACCGAAACGCCAAGCCGCCTTTGCATCACGATTTGGGCCATTGATCCCATATCCGATGGTCAAAGGATTGGACGGCACGGACGAGGTTGTGCCCGTGATCAAAAATGCCGACGAGCGCATGAATTTTGGCGGCATTTGGCACGCCGATACGACGTATCTTGCCGAACCCCCGATGGGCGCGATGCTGTATGCGGTCGAATTGCCGCCATATGGAGGGGACACATTATTCGCCAATATGCATTTGGCGTATGATACATTATCACACAGTCTGCAGGCGTACTTGGAAACGCTGACGGTGATCCAGAATTCCGCCAAGGCCGAAGTGACCCGGACGCGTGAAGACCGCGTCAATGAACAAGGCGAGGAACGTATCGCTTTGGTCTCAGAGCATCCGGCCGTGATTGTGCATCCGCGCACGGGTCGGAAGTCATTATTTGTGAATTCAGGCCATACCGAGCGGTTCAAGGAATTAACATCAGAAGAAAGCGCACCGTTGTTGGATTTTCTGTTCAAACATCAATCCCGACCTGAATTCACCTGCCGTTTCCACTGGACTCCGGGCGCGATGGCGTTCTGGGACAACTACGCCAGTCAGCATAACCCCATCAACGACTACCATGGATTTAAGCGCCTGATGCACCGGGTCACGATTGGTGGCGGCAAGCCACAAGGGGTTGGCAAATAAACAACCTGTCATTCCCGCGAAGGCGGGAATCTATGGTGTGTCAGTGAATGGACCCCCGCCTGCGCGGGGGTGACGGCAACGGAGGGGCTTTGAACCTAAACTCCAAGCTTATCCGTACCCAAAATCACCTCGTGTGGATGATCAAATGGCTGAGTCGTCCGCTCCATATGTGTGCGGCGCTGGTTGCGTTGATCATTGTCGGAAATTGACGACAGCACGAATTGCTCGACCGATAAATCGGTGGCGAGAGAACTATTCACGTGTGACAAAACATCACGTTGGCCCATGGCGGCCCATTGTCGGCCATGGGCTTGAACTTCTGAGAGGGGAACCGGATTTCCACCTGGTGCGTATGCCCCCGCGTTGCCCCGATAGAAATAGACGTCTGGTAATTTGGGACCGTTTTCAATCTGTAAGTCGATATCGTTGAGCCGCGCGAAGACATAATTTTCATGCCCCAGTTCCGTTGGGTGCATGGCATCCAATTGCGCATCATCCAGCCAATTCACGAACAAATTGACCGTGGTGGTTTCTGAGGGTTGGAGGGCTGCGGCGATGGAGCCATAGGATGTGATATGGGCCGAAAACACCGTATCGAAGCCGCTGAGTGCACATTTTTCACACGCAATCGGCGACCACTCGGAACCTTGGAATTTGCGTAATATTTGTTCGGGCGATTGGTTAGACCCGACGGCCAAGACGGGTGTGCGGTTTTCGCGATGAGGAGCAGCATCGTCGGGCGCTAACCTCGACCAAGTGCCATCTGCAACCAGATAAGAATGATCAGGTATTAAATACGGATAGCCGAACGCCCGTGCCAAGCGCACGTCATCTTCTGGGCTATGATCCCACCAACCGAGCGTCATTGAATAAATTCCGGCGTTTTAATCGTCGTTGCCAGCCGGTTGTGGCGCTTCGGGCGGGGTGACGTACTGGCTGATATCGACGTCATCCAATTGCTCGGGCAACAAGAACCGCTCGGCGTATTCTTTGTAGGCGCCAGAGGTCAAAAACAGCTCAAACAATTCATCGTCGATGTGTTCGTCTTTTTTCATAAACGACATGATCTTGACGCTATCCGATAGTTTCTTCGGCGCCTTGTACGGTCGATCAGCAGCAGTCAGGGCCTCAAAAATATCGGCGATGGCCATGATCCGTGCGGGCACCGACATATCGGATTTGTTCAGTTTTTTGGGATACCCGGATCCATCCATCTTTTCGTGGTGACCGCCCGCCATTTCAGGGACGCGTGCCAGATGTTTTGGGAACGGAAGGGCTTCTAGCATGATGATTGTTTGGACGATGTGGTCGTTAATTTTGAAGCGTTCTTCTTCGGTCAATGTGCCGCGTGCGATACACAGGTTGTAAACCTCGCCCATGTTGTACATGTGCTCTGGTACATCCAGCTGAAAGCCCCAGGGGTTTTCGTTCTCGGCGGTCGCTTCCAGCCCATCACGATAAACCACGTGATCATATTTATCGGTAAGCAGGTTTTCCTGGACGGGCAGGGTTGGTTCTGGTTCGCGTTCGATCCGGCGCAATTCTTCGTAAGACAATCCAAGGCGGTCCGATAAGGTCCGCGTCCACTTGATGTTGGCAATCTCTTTGACCCGTTCAATCCGCTCGGGGGCCATGAATTCACCGCCGACGTTGCTCTCGGCGATAAACGCGAAATCATCATCCAACTGGGCGAGTTCTTCTTCCAACTCAGCCCGAAGTGTTTCTTCATCGCCGCCCGCCATGACCTTTTTCATATGCTCGATCACGCGGTCGCGTTTGACGATCTCAAAACGATTCCGGACTTCATGGATACGGTTATAAATGGTCTCTAATTTGGTTGCTTTGTCGACGACGTATTCCGGTGTGGTGACTTTGCCGCAATCGTGTAACCAGGCCGCGATATGCAGTTCGTACCATTCGTCTTCGGTCAGGTCGAAATCAGCGAAGGGGCCATCTTTTTGATCACAGGCGGCGTTCGCCAGCATTTTTGTGAGTTCCGGGACGCGCTGACAGTGTCCGCCCGTATAGGGTGATTTGGCGTCAATGGCCGACGCGATCAGCTCGATAAAGCTATCGAGTAGTTTTTTCTGCGATGCCAAAAGCTGCTGATTGTCGAGCGCGACAGCGGCTTGTGATGATAACGCTTCGATCAGGGGCTGGATGTCGCTGCCAAATTCGCTGACTTCGTTGGTATCAGGATCAAGTGCGTTTAGAAGCTGCAGAACACCGATGACTTCGTTTTGTGAATTTTTAAGCGGCACGCACAAGAACGATTTCGAACGATAGCCCGTACCTTCATCAAATTTCTTGGTGCCGGAAAAATCGAAGCCTTCGTTTTCATAAGCATCGGGAACGTTAATGGATTGGCCCGTCAACGCAGCCGAGGACGCGACGTTTTTGTGGTTTTCTTCGCCAGATTTTGCATCGTAAAGCGCCAGAGGCGGGAAATTGATGTCTTTGCCCGTGGTGCCGCCCATGGCGATATTCAGGCTATCGGTCCGCATGATTTCGAACTGCAAGCGGTTGTCTTCGGTCCGGATGTAAAGCGTTCCACCATCTGCATTGGCGAGGCTTTTGGCCTCTAACAGGATGTTTTCCATCAATGTGTTGATGTCACGCTCAGCGGATAGCGCGATGCCAATATCAATCAGCCGCTGAAAGCTGGATGCGCTGATCATATCGCCCGTATTGGTCGTGCCGTCGGCCATTCGTATCGTCTTCTCATACCGTTTGGGCCACAAAAGGCGGCCCTTTGATGGTTTGAGTGACTCTAATCTTTAAAGCCCTTGATTGACAATGCTCGTAGCGGCCTTTCTTGAATTTTCTCAAGCCTCTTGACCGTTCGGTTCGGTCGGGTTCAACTCCGAAAATACGAGAGGTATTTCAATGTCCTACGCATCATTACGCGAATTCATAGATCGCCTGGAAAAAGAAGGGCGATTGGTCCGCGTCTCAACCCCGGTTTCCACGAATTTAGAGATGACAGAGATCCAGACCCGCGTGATCGCCGAGGGGGGACCCGCGATCCTGTTTGAGAATGTCATCAACTCAGATGGGTCTAAATCCGACATTCCGGTGCTGGTGAACCTGTTTGGCACCGTCGAACGCGTCGCCTGGGGCATGAACCGCGAACCGAGCGAGCTCCGCAGTATTGGCGAAACCTTGGCATTCCTGCGCCAACCCGAGCCCCCGGGCGGATGGCGTGAAGCTGTTGAAATGCTGCCGCTTTTGAAAACCGTGATGGCGATGAAGCCTAAAATGGCATCAACCCCCTTGTGTCAGGAAGTGGTGCTGCGCGGTGATGATATCGATCTAACCAAATTACCCGTGCAAACCTGCTGGCCGGGCGAACCAGCGCCGCTGATCACGTGGCCATTGGTGGTCACTAAGGGACCCAATGACAAAAAGGGTGGGGATAAGCGCGATGGCTTTAACCTCGGCATCTATCGGATGCAGGTGCTGGGCAAAAACAAGACGTTGATGCGCTGGCTCAAACATCGGGGTGGGGCACAGCATTATCAGCGTTGGAAAGATGAAAATCCTGCACCGCTGCCCGCGGCCGCGGTGTTGGGCGCAGACCCTGGCATTATTTTGGCGGCGGTCACACCCGTGCCGGATACGCTGTCGGAATATCAATTCGCAGGCTTGTTGCGCGGTAAAAAGGTCGAGCTTGTCGATTGCGTCAGCCAGCCGATCAAAGTGCCCGCGACCGCCGAAATCGTGATTGAGGGCGAGGTGTCTTTGTCTGAGTACGCAGACGAAGGACCTTATGGCGATCACACTGGGTATTATAATTCAGTAGAGCCGTTCCCGGTCTTTAACGTCACCGCGATCACGATGCGGAAAAACCCGATTTATCTGTCGACGTATACCGGGCGGCCCCCGGATGAGCCATCGGTATTGGGTGAGGCGCTGAACGATGTGTTCGTGCCGTTATTGCAACAGCAGTTCCCCGAAATCGTCGATTTCTGGTTACCGCCCGAGGGATGCTCGTACCGCGTTGCCGTGGTGTCGATGAAAAAGGCCTATCCCGGTCACGCCAAGCGCGTGATGATGGCGGTGTGGTCGTACTTGCGCCAATTCATGTACACCAAATTCGTGATCGTGGTCGACGAGGATATCAACGCCCGCGACTGGAACGACGTGATCTGGGCGCTGTCGACCAACGTCGATCCGGGCCGTGATCTGACGGTCATCGAAGGCACGCCAATCGATTATCTCGACTTCGCATCGCCGCAATCGGGGTTGGGCGGCAAACTCGGCATCGACGCAACAACAAAACTCCCCCCCGAAACCGACCGCGAATGGGGCACCAAAATCCGCATGACCGACGATGTCATCGAAAAGGTCGATCAGATGTGGGCGGAGTTGGGGATACCGGGGAGTGGTAAGGGGATTTGGAAGTAGCCCCCTCACCTAACCTCTCCCCCTAAAAGGGGAGAGGGATGAGATCGAGTTACGTTGATACAGGGTCCCTCTCCCTTACGGAGTGGGGGAGAGGACAGGTGAGGGTGCAAAAACCTCGCTAAACCCTCCATAGCTTCGGGCATGGAAACGATCCTTACCAAAGCACGACGTTTACGGCGCGACATGACACTCACCGAACGGGTTGTTTGGGGTGTTCTTCGCGCGCGTGGATTGCGTGGATTTAAGTTCCGACGTCAGGTTCCCGTAGGTCCGTTTATCTCTGATTTTTTGTGTGCCGAAGCGGGACTGATTATCGAAATTGATGGGGATACGCATAGCCATCAAATCGCTTATGATCGGCGGCGCACAATGTATCTGGAAACGCAGGGGTATCGGGTCGTTCGGATCACCAATCGTGAGGTTCGTGAGAACTTTGAAGGTGCGATGAATTACATTTCAGAGTCATTGCCGAAGTACCCCCTCACCTAACCTCTCCCCCTAAAAGGGGAGAGGGATGAGATCGAGTCACGTGAATACTGGGTCCCTCTCCCCTACGAAGTGGGGGAGAGGACAGGTGAGGGGGTAAAGACGCCTTTGAACAATAAAATGGCGTCGATAGAACTTTTATTCTGAGCAATTCAAGCTATCAAAATTATACAATAACAACGCCGGCGCGCTGGGCGCGAGGCCTTAGTGATAGGGAGATACGTTGATGGCTGAACGTTCAGCGAGACGAGGCCGCGATGCACGTCGCACCGCACGAGAAAAGTCCACGGCGGCCAGCACGCCCTATATCAAACGCAACATCCCCTTATTGGAATTGGCGTCGGCTGAAGCCATCGAAATTATTGAGGCCAATGCCGATACGCTGCTCGAAGAAATCGGCATTGAATTTCGCGATGATGACGAAGCGCTGGCGATGCTCAAAGACGCCGGGGCCGATGTTCAGGGCACCCGCGTTCGCTTCCCCAAAGGCCTGTGTCGTGAGTTACTGAAAACCGCGCCTGCGCAGTATACGCAGCACGCCCGCAACCCCGCGCGTAATGTTGAGATTGGCGGCAACCACACTGTGTTTGCACCCGTCTATGGCCCGCCATTTGTCCGTGATCTGGATAACGGTCGCCGCTATGGCACGATTGAGGATTTCCGCAATCTGGTGAAGCTGGCGTACATGGCGCCTGCCATGCACCATTCGGGCGGCACCGTGTGTGAGCCTGTTGATCTTCCGGTTAACAAGCGCCACTTCGACATGCTGTATTCGCACATTAAATATTCCGATAAGCCGTTCATGGGCTCGGTCACCCACCCTGAACGTGCTGCCGATAGCGTGGCGATGTGCGAAATCGTGTTCGGCAAAGACTTCGTCGATCAAAACGCGGTCATGACCAGCTTGATCAACGCCAATTCGCCGATGGTGTTTGATGGCACCATGTTGGGTGCGTTGAAGACCTATGCCCGTGCCAATCAGGCCTGCATCGTGTCGCCGTTTATTCTGGCGGGCGCGATGAGTCCGGTGACGGCGTTAGGGACTCTTGCCCAGGTGCTGGCTGAGGTGTTGGCCGGTGGTGCGCTGACCCAATTATGCCGCCCGGGGGCACCGTTGATTTTCGGTGCGTTCGTCAGCGCCATTTCGATGCAATCTGGCGCGCCCACGTTCGGCACCCCAGAACCCACATTGATGATTTCCGCCGCCGCCCAATTGGCGCGACGTCTGAATTTGCCGTTCCGTTCGGGTGGCAGCCTGTGCGGGTCGAAAATCCCCGATGCCCAAGCGGCATACGAAAGTGCCAATACCCTGAACGCGACGGTGCTGTCCGGTGTGAATTTTGCACTGCATGCGGCGGGCTGGCTCGAAGGTGGATTGTCATCGAGTTACGAGAAATTCGTCATGGATTGTGACCAAATGGCGATGATGCAGCGCCTGACCGAAGGATATGATTTATCCGAAAACGGCCAAGCGCTGGATGCCCACCGTGAAGTCGGACCGGGATCGCATTATTTGGGATGCGCGCACACGCAGGCCAATTTCGAAACGGCCT
>DGNZ01000098.1 GCA_002389175.1 Rhodospirillaceae bacterium UBA4479
ATTTCCAAGATGCTGTCGGGCAAGGTAGTTTATTCTGACAAAGCAATCCTGCATTGGTGCAACAGGTTTTCAAAACCGAATTGTCAAACGCCACCAGTTATGTTGACGGTCTCACCCGTCATGAAACTACATGCATCGGATGCTAAGAACAAAGCTGCACCAACCATTTCTGAGGGCACTCCCGCGCGGCCCATCCAGTTGACCCGCTCTGTATAGGATTTCCAGCCTTCCGGGTCCTGTTGTTTCCTATCCACATTGCGGTCGGTATCGATCAGACCGGGCGCCAGCGTGTTGAGCACCACACCGGTGCCTGCATATTCGCGGGCCTGACTCTGAATGAGGTTGTGCTGGGCAGCCTTAGTTGCTGCATAGAGGGTAACTACCGGTTTGGGGGCATACTGATTTATCGAACCTATGCTGACGACGCGGCCCCATCTGCGTGCTGCCATAGGCGGCAAACAAGACTGCAGCATTTCTACCGTTGACCTAAAATTAACGTTGAAATGCACATCAAGATCCTCAGGAGTAACCCGTGCGAGGGGGGCATTGATTTGGGCCGATGCGTTGATGATTAGTATGTCTAAACGCCCTGCCTGGTCCTCGCACTGTTCAACCAGCCTGCGTGCACTATTGGGCTTTCCAAGCTCTGCCGAAACCGGGTCTGCATGACCCCCGTCACTTCTAATCGCTGCCACAGTCCTGTTAGAAGATTTATGCGACTGGCCATGAACAAAGACATGAGCGCCAGCTGCAGCCAGACCCTGGGCAATGGCTGCACCAATGCCCCGACTCGACCCGGTTACCAATGCGGTCCGGCCCTGCAATCCGAAAATAGACTGCAATCCGTATGTCGACGCCTTATTCATGGTGCTATTTCAAAGTTTGTTGATGCCAGACCGATCTCACCCGGCGTGAATGCGAACAGGCCACCGGACAATGGCGCTTCGGAAAGCGTTGACGCAGGAAGGCGGGTGCGAGCGCTGGTGACGAACAAAGTAGACATATCCGGCCCGCCAAAACACACGCTTGTAGGACGCGGTACCGGCATTTCGACAGTCCTTTCGAGTTCTCCATTAGGCAAATAACGGTGGAGGCACCAGCCATCCCATATGGCGCACCAAACTCCCCCCTCGCTGTCGACCGTTAATCCATCGGGGCGGCCGGCATTTTTAGCGATCTGCGCAAAAACCCGGCGATTACTTAAGTTTCCTGAACCGGGTTCGCTGTCATAGGCGTAGATCATGCCAGGAACCGTATCGACAAAATAGAATGTTGACTTGTCCGGGCTCCAGTCCAACCCATTGGAGACCGTGATACCGCTTTCTTTGCGCTCAACTTCCCCTTCTGGTGTGATGCGAAACAAACCTCCGCTGGGTTTGCTGGCGTCAAGCCGCATGGAACCAACCCATATCGCGCCTCCCGGACCCACCTTAGCGTCATTTAAGCGGTTTTCTACAACGCCATCTTCCGGATTAGCAAAAGGCGTCAATTTGCCGGTATCGAAATCGAGCAGTTCAATGCCGTCCTGCGTGATGGCCATCAATTCACCGCCCGAATAGGGCAGAACGGCGCTCACGAGTTTGCCCAGATCACAAGAATCGTTGACGCCGGATTGTGGGTCAAATCGATAGATCGAAGGCTGCAATATGTCGACCCAGAACAAGCGTTGCTGTGCCCTGTGCCAGACTGGCGCCTCACCCAATTGTGCCCCCCAAGGTAGAACGCACTCAATTTCAGTACCGGAATTGCTGCGAGGCCGGGGCCGCGTGCTGATTGCGATGGCACCCGCAGAACCCGTAATGCGTCGCGCAGCGGCAATGAGTTCTCGTCCAGCCAGATGGAGTTGAGAGGAATCGAGCCGGGAAGACGGGCCTAGAACAGCCAGCGCACCAATTGGCGTGCCATCTTGCCCGGCGATCGCCACAGCTACCGAGTTTACACCTGGCAGATGTTCTTCAAACGACATTGCATATCCCCGTGCTCGGGTCACCGTCAGGTCAGCGGCGAGGGCATCTTGTGCAGTAATAGTCGAGTGAGTGAACTGCTCCAAGTTTAGTTGATTAATGAGATTGCGAGAAAACATTGGCTCCTGGAAAGCTAGCAACACTTTGCCGGCTGCGGTGCAGTGCAGGGGCGCCCCCCGACTCGTATCAACGCGGACACTCAGGCCGCTTCCTGACCGTTCATCGAGATATTGCACCCGATCCAGATCGAGACGACAAAGCGCAATGGTTTCTCCTAGTTCTTCAGACAACCGCTGCAGCTCCGGCGCGGCAGCAGAATTGAGATCGAATGTATCCCAGACCCGATGGGACATTTCCAGAAACCTTGGGCCAAGCGCATAGGTGCCGCGGGCTTCATCCTGGCGCACCAGGCCAAAGGCAATCAGTGTTCGAAGGATGCGTGCAAAAGTCGGCTTGGACATGCCGGATAATTGCAGAAGTTCGGCAAACTTCAGCGGCGAATCGGCATCTGTGATGGTGTCGAGCAGAGTCAGTCCCTTCGCCAACGCGGCGGCGCCTGCAGGAACCTGTATTTTGACTGGCTTCACTTCACCTGCGCTGTCTGACGCGCCAAAGCTGCTTCGCCCAACATCCGATCTATCGTCCATTGAGGTTTAAATCCTAATTGCTTTCGTATTTTTTGATTCGACGTTTGATAATAGACACCAGGACCTGGCAGGTCGACCGTAACAATGGGATATCCTGTTACTGCAGACATTTTATGCACCAATGTCTCAAATTCCACCGGATCGGTAGCACCTAGATTAAACGTTCCACCAACGGCGTCTGCGTGGTCCAGCGCCAGCATAAGCCCCTGCACCATATCGCGCGTTTCGGTAATGTGCATCTGAAACGGGCGGCCACTTTCGTTGCGCGCCAGAATGTGGGAAGGCTCGCCCGGGTCTGCTGCCTGCAGCAATTCGGCGATTTCATCATTGCCGAAATCCCTTTGCTGTCGCACGCGCGGGCGTAAAAAGAACCTTGGACCTGAAAAGAAACTCGTTTCGTCCAGCAACTCAGCAGCATCTTGAGTATGGGAAAATCGCAAGATGACCGTCTGCATCGTTCCGGAGCGCTGATGGAATCTGACGAGTTCTTCGCCCAGAAGTTTGGTCAGCCCGTAGGCTGAATTGGGCTGCAGAGGGTGGCTTTCGTTGATTGGTAGGTTAACCGGTGCATTTTCTGGATAGACTTCGCCCGAACTTGCAAAGACAAAGCGCGATACCGAAGCGGCAGCGGCGGCATCAAGCAAAATGCGGGTGGATTCTACGTTTGCCTGAAACATTCTGGGTCGGTCCGCGGGCGACCATGACATATAAGCGCCCAGATGCAGCACTACATCAATTTCGGCCATCGCTTCAATGGCCACCTCTTCGTCGTCCAAAGTGCTGACAATTTCATCATAGCCGGCAGCGCTGCGGCCAGAGGGCAGTAAATCCAGTCCACGGACCCTGTCGCCACGCGACAGCAAGTGAGACACTGCACGGCTCCCCACACGTCCGGATGATCCGGTGACCAGGATCCTCATGCTAGCGCCTTTTGGCTCTTCGCGTCAAACAGGTGCAGGTCCTGAGGATCAAATGACAGGGTCAGTTTTTCACCCTCGAACAATTTGCCGGCATGTGAGAGACGGGCAATCAGCCCCTTGGAATTGTCGTCATCGGTTTCCGACCCAGCATTTATGCTGTGTTCCGCTCCGTCAAAATACACGTACTTCTCCGATCCTAGACTTTCCACAAGATTGGTATGAACTTGGATATTCACCGCTCCTTCGCCCAAGTTGAGATGTTCCGGTCGGATGCCTGCAATCACATCTTTTGATCCAGCGAGCGCACGGTGTCCAACCGGTACCTTGGAGCCAAACAGCTCGATTTGAGGTTGGCTGCCCGAATGATCAACGGCAGCGGATAAAAAGTTCATCCCGGGTGAGCCAATGAATCCGGCCACAAACAGGTTTACAGGGTGTTGGAAGAGGGTTTCAGGGTCGGCAATCTGCTGGATTTCTCCTGCACGCATGATCACGATTCTGTCCGCCATGGTCATCGCCTCTACCTGGTCATGGGTAACATAAACAGTTGTCACGCCCACGCGTTTGTGCAGAGCACCAATTTCGGCGCGCATGTGAACACGCAATTTAGCATCCAGATTTGACAGGGGCTCATCCATCATAAAAGCTTGTGGTTCGCGCACGATTGCCCGCCCTAGGGCCACCCTTTGGCGTTGTCCGCCTGACAAGTCTTTCGGACGGCGGTTTAGATAGGGATCGACCGCTAGGGTCCTGGCCGCTTCGAGTACCCTTTTGTCAATTTCGCTTTGCGGCATTTTGCGCATCTTCAGGCCAAATCCGATGTTTTGTGCCACCGTTAAATGCGGGTAAAGCGCATAATTTTGAAACACCATTGCTATATCGCGGTCGCCGGGCGCCAAGTCTGTGACATCACGTCCACCGATTTCAATGCTCCCCCCGGAAGCAGGTTCAAGCCCTGCCAGAATTTTCAAAATGGTCGATTTTCCACAGCCTGACGGACCCACCAGCACAACAAATTCGCCATCTTCGATGTCAAGCGAAAATTCCTTGAGCACATTGAGCTGGCCATAATTTTTGTGGACGTTTTTTATTGAGATATTACCCATTTTATTTCTCCGCTCCAGCCGTCAGACCGCCAACAAGATAGCGTTCCAGGAAGAGGTAAATCAGCATGATTGGAGTGGCGACAAAGACTGCGGCCGCAGAAATCTCATTCCAGTCCGTGGTATATTCGCCGCGCATCGATGCGATACCCATATTGGCCGTCCAGTTGGTTTGAGCACCTTGCAGGAATGTGCGCGCATAGGCATAGTCGGCCCAGCTGAGCACAAAGGCATAGAGTGCGGTTGCTGCCAGACCGGGCGTTGAAATTGGTAGCACCACCCGCATCATGGCAGCCATGGGGCCGCAGCCATCGACCATTGCCGCTTGCTCAAGCTCTCTTGGGATCGTGTCGAAATACCCCTTGAGCATCCAGGTGGTAAAAGGAATGATCAAAGTTGAATGGGCAATGATGACGGTCCATAGGCTGCCAATCATGCCAATGTTACGAAACACCGCAAACAAGGGTATGACCAGCAATGTAGCAGGAAGCATTTTTGCGGTGAGGATGAAAAGTCCCAGCGATTGTCCGCCACGGACCCGAAATCGTGAAAGACCGTATCCGGCCAAGACTGACACGATCATCGACAGGATGACGGAACCTAAGGCGACGATTGTCGAGTTGAACAACCATAGAAAAATTGGCCGTTCTGTCAGCACCCTTGAAAAGATCGCCCAATCAGGGTCCCTAGGGATAAATGTGGGAGGCAAAGACGACAGTTCATCAGTGCTTGCCAGCGCAGTGATGAACAGCCAATAAATCGGAAATAGGATGATGCCTGCCGTGGTAATTATCGCTAGATAGAGCAAGATGCTTTGCAGAGGTGTGCGTTCCATGTTCGGCTCCTTACAGCGTTTTCGGACTGCGCCTGAGCATCAGCATTGATGCAATGACACAAATGATCAGCGTGATGACACCCACTGCCGATGCGTAGCCAAACTTGAAGAATCCGAATGCCTGGTCGTAAGTCATAATCGACAGTGTCTGGGTGGATTTTAGCGGCCCGCCGCCGGTAAGCACTTTAATAATGGAAAAGTCGCGGAACACCCATAGGGTAACCAGTACCAACGTCACCCCCAAAATTGGCATCAGCAACGGCAATGTAATCCAGCGGAAGCGTTGCACGGCACTGGCACCATCGACTTTTGCGGCTGCATAAAAGTCAGCTGGTATCGATTGCAGTCCTGCCAGTGTCATGATGGAGACAAAGGGAAAGCCCTTCCAGATCATCGTGATGGACAAGGCCCAAAACGCTGCTCCTGGTGTCGATATCCATTTGATCATCTGGTCGGTTAGGCCGAGTTTGATGAAAAGCCAGCTCATGAAACCAAACGAACTGTCAAATATCCAGGCGAAAATAACGACCGCGATCACCTCAGGCACAGCCCAGGGCAAAGCCATGGCCACACGGGCAATTTTTCGGCCTCTGAACTTGTTGTTGACCAGCAATGCCGTTGAGATACCCGCAATCAGACTTCCGAGGGTGACTGTGACAACCAGTTTTAGCGTAACCCAACAGGCCATCCAGAATTCCGGAGAGGTGAACAACTTCTCGTAATTGCCAAGAGTGACGGGTTTTCTGGCTGCGCCGATTCTTGGCATTTTGACGTTTTGAAGCGACAGGTCGACAGAAATTATCAGCGGGTAAATTATAATGGCCGCCACCAACAGCACCGCTGGTGCAAGCAGTATATATCCTAAAAGATGTTGCTGACTGGGTCGGGCAAGATCCAATCCAAGTTTTTTTGCCATTGTCGCCTCGTTCACGTCTAACCGGTGCTGAAAGATGATTTGCCGCTACCCAATTCGAATTCAGGCAGCGGCTTTTTTGAGCTGAGTATTAGCCTGCCTGGATGGCCTCGGCTTTTGCCTGAATGGTCTTCACTACGTCTGCGGGATCAAGGTCTTGAATCAGCATTCGCTGGACTTCCTCCTGGACCATTTTGCCGAATTCACCATACTGGATTTCCAGGCCTGTGGGGATGCGGTCAACGCCGGCAGCAGCAGCGGCTTTCTGAGTTTTAATCAACAATGGAAAGTGCGGCACACTTTCTTCAACACCCGATACATCGGCCTTCGGGCTTGGTGGTGTGTTACCAGCAACAGTCGCATATTTACGCTGAAAATCAGGCGACATTACCACCTTGATGAAATCCCAGACGAGTTGTTTTTGTTCGTCTGAGATTTCGCTGGCCATGCCCAGGACGTTTGAAGATCCACCAACCGGCGGGGTTAATGCTGGAAAGGCGATTTTCAACCGGTCAGCGGCAGCACCCTTCTTCAAGGTGCCATAGAGCCACGGACCGTCCAAGCGCATGGCGATCTTGCCATCGGCAAACAATTTGCGGACGTCACCGGCACTCATATCAACCGGAGACAGGCCCTCTTTGATGATCGTTTTATAGCGGGTCAACCCTTCGATCATTTCCGGCGTATCAATCGTTACCTTGCCTTCCTTGTTGGTCCAATACGCACCAGCGCTCAAAACATAGTTCAGCAATTCTGTCAGATACTGACCTGCACCTCCTGATGTTTCATGGCCTGTACCGAACTGATCGGTAATGCCATCACCATTGAGGTCTTTGGTCGTTGCACGCGCAGCGGCGAGAAATTCCTCGTAATTGGTAGGAACTTCCACTCCTGCTTCAGCCAGAATGTCAGGGTTATAGGCCATCATGAAGCCAAAATAGAGCAACATTATGCAGGCAGTCTCATCGTTCCAACGACAGGTGTCTTGACCTGCCCAGCCTGTCATGTCAATGCCGTCTTTTTTCAGCCAGGGGTCGAGATTCTCCATCCAGCCGTTTTCGGCAAAGGTTTGATATTCAAAAGATGCCAGATGGACAATATGCGGTGGCTGGCCACCTGCAAACAGGGTTGTCATTGAATCGGCGTAACTGGCACGTTCAACCTTGGTGAATTCGATTTTGACTCCTTCATGGGCTGCCTCAAAAGTTGCAATGGCGTCACGCCACCAGTCGCCCATGCCACCATCATCGGTCTGCCAGGATATGAACCGCAAGGTTTCTGCCTGAACGGCGGTCATCGCCGTAGTGCACAGCATTGAAGCCACAAGTGCAGCGGTTGTTGCCTTCTTTACTAGGTGTTTCATTAGTAGATTTCCTCCCTTTGAGTGAACTTAAAGTGGTTGAAGAAGACCGAGTGCCTTCTTGGATGGAACCACCCCCAGACCAGGCCCGGCAGGTGGCGTGTAAAAACCGTTCTCGCACTCCATGTTTCCCTCGATGAGAGCGCGGTTGGGCTCGAAAATTGAATGCTGGAACTCATGGCAACTGACATTGTCCAAAGTGCTTGAAACCACCAGGCTGGCAGCCAGAAAAATTCCACCACCGATTGTTGCGTGTGGAATAATTTGCAGGTTGTGTTCGGCGGCCAGCGCGCCAATCCTTAAAAAATTGGTGATGCCCTTATGCCCCATTTCCGGTTGCGCAATTGCGATCTGGCACCGGTCGATGCGATGCTGCATGTGGAACGGAGTACGCCATTCCTCGCCAACCGCGATCGGTGTTTCAATGCATCGGCAGACCTGTTCCAGGCCAGCAATATCTTCGGTTCTCACCGGCGCTTCGGCGAACCACAGTCCGTGTGGTTCCATGGCGGCAATCAAGTCTATCGCCTGCTGAGCCGACTGGTTCCAGTGCATGTCCGCGGCAATTCGAGCATCGGGACCCAGTACGGCGCGCAAATGCTCCAATTCCCTTGCCGGACCATTATCGGCAACCGGCGTGGCAAACTTAAAGCTATCAAAACCTTTGTCCTGCCAGAAACTGGCAATCTCACCGCGTGCCTTCAATGTTGGACCTGGAAGTCCCGACAAATAGGCTTTGATAGTGTCGCTTTTTGCGCCGCCAAGCAGGTCTGCGATGGAACGGTCGGCCTGACGACCGGCAATGTCCCACAAGGCAATGTCGATGGCAGCGAGGGCATCGACATAAAATCCACCAGTATAACCGCGTACGCGCATCAAGTCATAAAGATCGTCATATATGGCGGAGGGGTCGGACGGATCCCGGCCAATGGTGAATCCCGCCAGCAGGTCATTGATGATCGCGGCGACAGCACCGGGCGCTACGATGCCATAGGTCTCGCCCCAACCAACCACGCCACCGCTGGTTTCAATGCGCACAAGGATGGACCGGTCAAAGATTGGGTAGACCGTGCGATTGCCCTTGCGGACGAGATAGCCTTGTTTGTTGGGGTGTTCACCTTCCCGCAGGTCACCGAGATAGGGCGTTTCGCGCTTTTGTGTCAACGCGAAAACGTTGATCGTTTTGACGACATCGGTCACGCGGAGACCTCTTTGGGCCGGTCGTCAGGTGCCGCCCAAATGCCGATTTCAACCAGATTAGCGTCGATGTCTGCGATGGAAGCTGAATCCAATTCGGCGGTCGGAGCGCGAACGATTGCATTTTTCAGCACCCCGCGAC
>DGNZ01000271.1 GCA_002389175.1 Rhodospirillaceae bacterium UBA4479
CCTAGAGCTGAAACCCAAGGGAAAATTTTTGATCAGGTTTCGAATTAAGTTCACATCAAAGCAAGTTATTAGATTGAAAAATATCGGGAAAATTTTCGAAACGAACCGTTTTGCTCAATGAAAGTTCGAAATAAGTTCGAATTTTAAAGTAGGAGAAAAACCAAACCCAAAACCGACTTTAATTTCTTGATCTTAAGGACCTAGACATCCGCTCTCTTTTGTAATCATAATCCGCGTGTTGGGGGCAAGTCCCTCCTCGGCTACCAATTTTTAAAAGGTCTGGGCAGTGATGCGGGGCCTTTTTTTATTTCCTGCTCAGATAACTGCACAGTTTAAAAAGGCGACACCCAATGCAAGCCTTCAAACTTACGCCCAAACCTCAAAGTGACTTTCGTTTGGAAGTCAGCAAAATTGCGAAAAAATGCAAGCTTGAGAAGTATGGATACCGCCATAACAAAATCGTTTATGGTTTCTGTGATGAATTGCCTGATATCACAGAGCTTCAATCTCTGGGTTTAAAAATTGAAGAGATACCCTTTGATGAAACGCAACTAACCCTCGCGAATAATTTGATAGAACGAGGTCGTGCAAAATCAAAGGTCGAGCATCTTCAATTTGAACAAGTCGAGAACGGTGCGAAAAATGAGCCCGAAGTCGGTGTCGCACTGCAAAAGCTATCGGACTTAAACAACACTATTCAAGCGACCAAAGAAGCGCTGGGCATTACAGGGACGCTCAGAACATTAAAGTTTTAGTTCGATGCGGATTTAGTAGTGTCAAAAATTTAGCCTGAGACGACGCTTTGATAGCGCACATTTTTAATTTATCGGAGTCACAATGAAACTGATTGTCCTCAACTTGCCCCGAGATATGGACGAACGAAACTTAGAAGAATTGTTCAAAATTCACGGCACTGTGACAGCCTGCACCCTTGTCCTTGATGATAAGAACGGCGATTCAAAAGGTTTTGGCTTTGTCGAGATGGAACTCGAAGAAGAAGCGATGGTTGCCATTGAAAAATTACACGGCACCAAGATAAAGCAAAATAAAATCCGCGTTAAGCCCGCGACGTAATTTTCGAGTTGCATGACTTCTTAAGCTTCAATGATGTCATCACCCCCATTCTTAGTATTTGGGGTATTTTTAAGAAAAAAGGTCAGAAATTAGAAAGGTTCATGAGCGGCATCAAGACTGAGGCATGCAAATGACAAAAGTGGAACTAAAGATGCTTAATTATAAAATTGGTGGAGACGTGGGCAAACTCGAAAATTGGCATTTTAAAGGGTTAGCATCAAATTATATGATCACGAGCGGCACACCTGTAGCGAGTGGACGCATAGATAGAGGTGGCGTTGGGTATACATGGCGCTCAGGTATCTGGCGATGCACGGCAGGGACATTCATCTGCAATGAGTTGGGTGATGAAATGCAGACCATACTGGCGGGTAAACTTTGCCTAACCTTTGCAGACGGAGCCATTCATGAATTTGGTCCCGGTGATACGTTTTTTACCAACCAGGGTGACCGCGTGACCTGGGATATTTTGGAAGATGTAACCAAGGTTTTTCATACAGTAAAACCTGATGGTTTTTAGTTGGATTACATTGCTACGCCTTGTTTTCTGAGCGGTCCCTCAGCCTCACATTAGGCGAAATTAAACCCGCGCGCTTTGAGTGCGGCACGCAGGCCATCGCGGGGGCGGGGCGAGAATTTGGCGTCCACTTCGTGGGTCCATGAGTTTGGATGAGACTCTTTACCGACGCTGTCGTAATGGCTTTTTAACTCAGCATCATATGGATCAATTGCAGCGAGGGCCGCGTCGGCATCATAGCGTTCATGATGCACAATCCCGGTCACCGGCATGCGGGGCTTTTGCTTTGGCGTTTCAGCCGGATACCCCAGGCACAACCCAAACACGGCATAGACGCGTTCGGGTAAACCAATGATGTTGGCGATGTCTTCTGGCTTGTTGCGCATCGCGCCAATCATCACGCCCTGAATACCCAAAGACTCAGCTGCGACGTAGGCCGCCATGCCGACGAGCGATGCATCGATTGAGGCCACCAATCCAAGTTCCAGATTATTGTTTCCTATATTGTGGCCATTGCGTTCGAGCGCAGATTCAATGCGCGTCAAATCGGCACAGAACGCGATGAATACGGGACAGTCGACGATATGCTTTTGGTTGCCGCACGGCACAGCCAGTTTGGATTTCGTTTCGGCATCACGGATAACGATCACACTATAGGCATGCAGGTTTGATGACGTCGGCGCGCGCAATGCGGCGCTTAGAATAGCATCAACATGAGCGTCACTTAAGGGCGTGAGTGCGTACTTTCGAATGCTCCGTCTGTTTCGCAAGACGTTGATGGTTTCGCTTTCTAGTGGCAGGGCTGCTGTCGTCATCATTCATCTCATTATTATGTTTGGTTTATGGTTGTTGAGTTATATATGGCCGTTGGATGGGTTTCTAAACAATACGTCACAGGACAAAGTGGCAATAATTCTGTATGAGTAATTTTATTAATTTGCGATTTGGGATGCACAAAGGTGAGTAAGACATGATCTGGTTGGTACTTGGCGTCGCGTTATGGAGTGGGGTGCATCTTATCCCAAGCCTTGGTCTGTCTTTAAAGGCTGGGTTGATCCAAAAATTAGGTGAAAACGGCTACAAGGGCGTGTTTTCCGTCATGATAATCACCGCAATCATTTTGATAGTTGTCGGGTGGCGAGCAACTGACCCCGTCACGCTCTATGATCCGCCGAATTGGGCAGGGTCATCAACAGCATTGCTGATGTTTAACGCCTTCGTGCTTTTCGTTGCGGCCAACCATCCGACGCGTCTAAAGCGGGTGATTCGTCATCCACAACTGACAGGCATACTGCTTTGGTCCATTGCGCATTTAATCGCCAACGGTGATTCGCGTTCGCTCATACTGTTTGGGGGATTAGGCCTTTGGTCGCTTATAGAAATTCGTATGATAAATTCAAGAGAAGGCGCGTGGGTGAAGCCAGATGCGCCATCAATACTCATTGAAATCAGAGGGCTGGCTATCGGTATTGTGGTTTTTATGGCCGCTTTGTTTTTGCATCCATATTTCGCTGGCGTGGCACCATTCGCTACATAAATGGGATCGTGAGCTCAAAGTTCTGAATTGATCGCGGTCATTAATCGTCATATCCCTTTAGCCTTACCGAAGTCGTATGGAGACTTGCAACGTGGCCGTAATTAAACTCATTTCCCCAATTGACGGCAGTGTCTATGCCGAGCGCGAGACCCATTCTGTTGATGAGATCGAAACACTGATTTCAAATGCGCGTGACCTGCAAAAAGATTGGGCCGAGCGCCCGATTGAAGAACGTGCCAGTTTGGTGATGAGGGCAATCGATGCCTTAGAGGACATGAACGACGATGTTGTTACAGAAATAGCCCACATGATGGGGCGTCCTGTACGTTATGGCGGTGAAATTGGTGGCGTACGAGAACGCGCCGCTTATATGGCCGAGATTGCCGAAAATGCACTGCAGCCCACTGAAATCGAAAACAGCGATGATTTCATAAGGTGTATAAAGCGCGAACCCATCGGCGTAGTGCTCGTGATCGCACCCTGGAATTACCCATATTTGACTGCGATCAACACAATTGCCCCCGCATTGATCGCTGGAAATGCTGTTGTTCTTAAACATGCATCGCAGACATTGCTTGCGGGAGAACGGTTAGCAATGGCATTTGCTGCTGCTGGTTTGCCCAAAGGATTGTTTGTGAATGTGTGCATGAGCCACAATGACACGGCGACCATGATTGCGTCGAAGTCATTTGATTTTATCAATTTCACTGGCTCCGTCGGGGCAGGTAAATCTATAGAGCATGCTGCGGCTGGAACTTTCACACCGATTGGTCTTGAACTGGGTGGTAAAGACCCTGGATATGTTCGCGCTGATGCAAATTTAGACTCGGCTGTTGAAACTCTTATAGACGGGGCGATGTTTAATTCCGGGCAATGCTGTTGCGGTATCGAGCGTATTTACGTTCATGAAAGCCTGTTTGATGCCTTTGTTGAAAAAGCCGTCACGATTGTTCAGGGGTATCGATTGGGTGACCCACTTGATCATGAAACGACATTAGGCCCAATGGCACATAACCGTTTTGCAGATGAGGTCCGTGCCCAAATTGCCGAGGCCGTGGCATTAGGCGCAACACCCCTGATTGATAGTTCGGAATTCACGGCTGACAAAGGGACGGACGCTTACCTTGCGCCGCAAATTTTAATCAATGTAAATCACAAAATGCGTGTGATGAAGGACGAGAGCTTCGGCCCTGTTGTCGGAATTATGGCGGTTGCATCAGATGATGAAGCTGTCGATTTGATGAATGATTCACCTTTTGGCTTAACCGCCTCGATATGGACTGAGGACACTGATGCGGCTTTAGCGATAGGTAAGAGGATTGAAACCGGAACTGTATTTATGAATCGGTGCGATTATCTGGACCCGGCATTGTGCTGGACAGGGTGTAAGGAAACGGGGCGGGGCGCTTCGTTATCTTCGCTTGGATATATGAGTGTTACGCGCGCAAAGTCTTATCACCTGAAGAAGCATAAATAGGCCTGAACTGTTTGATAATGACCCGTTGCGTTAAGGTAGCAAAGAGTTCACTTGTGTTGACCTCCATAGGGTTAAGTCATTGATCTTATCAGATTAAAATTGCCAATTTCAGGATTCTGACAGTATTGCCCGCTACACCACTAGTCACAGTCGATACGCATCGATTTTCCGGGGCAGAATGGCCTCGAAACTAAAAGGAATTAGGCATGGCGCTTCCACCAGGTGGGCAGACATCGCAATCAGAACAATCGGGTCAGACGGGGCAAGCCGAGCCTGATAATGATCTGTTCAATCTTGAAGGTGGTGAAACCGGGGATTCCGCCCTGACCGATGATTTCAACTCTGTTTCCCTAAGTGGCCGCGCTGAAATCAGACAAGACGTCGATATCACGACACCCAACTTACATATGGGCAGCCAGGATGTCCGCGACCCCAACGAACTTGCGCGTCTTCAGGAGATTTCACGTCTCGAAGCGGCCGGTATCGAAATAAAAAATTACAGTGCCCGTGTCGAGGGTTTTGAAAATAATGATGGTTCCGAGGGCGCTGGCCCACAAACGATTGCCATCGCGTTTGAAGCCGATGGCCTTGCCGACGACGCCGAACTTCGAATTGATGGTATTCCAGAGGGTTTCATCACCAATGTGGGTGAGCGGAACGAAGATGGCTCCGTCTCTGTGCGTGGCGAAGATGTTGAGCGTCTAGTCATTATCGAAAATCCGAACGCGTCTGAGAGCAATACGGGCGAAGGCTTTGTAGTTCAGATCATTGCCGCTGGCGTGACGCCGCTGCCTCCCACCGAGCCTCTTGGCCCACAATTTCAAAAACCTTTTGGCCCGCCTCAGAGACAAGAGAACGAACCTATTGATGAAAATGTTGCGGGCCAAGGCGGTTCAGGCCAAGGCAGCGAAAATGACGACGATGAACTGTTGGTCGATCAAGAAGATAATGGTCCAATCGTCGATGCGACAGCATCTGACCCAGATTTACAGGTGGCCAATGCGACCGGAGCCGAAGATACGGCCATTGCCCTCGATATTCAGGCACAACTAACGGATTTGGACGGCTCCGAAGCACTTTCGGTCACGGTTGGGAATATCCCAACTGGTGCGCAATTTTCAGCGGGTACCGATAATGGTGATGGCACGTGGAGCCTTGGCGAAGATGATCTTGCAGGTTTGACGATCACACCACCACAAGATTTCTCTGGCGCGTTGAATCTTGATATCTCGGCGACCAGCACCGAAACATCGACAGGCGATACATCAAGCGTGTTTGCGAACCTAGAGGTTTCCGTCGACGCCGTTCTGGATGCACCGACCGTTGATGTATCATACGGAAACGTCACATCCGAAGGCACCGAAGGCAGCGTCCCATCTACCGATATGGTTTTCCGCTTCTCGGCAAAGGATGTCGACGGTGCTGGAAACACCGGATCCGACGGGGCCAATGTATCACAATGGTCGGATTTATCGGGCAACGGGAACAATGCGACAACAAGCGGCTCCTCGCCTTCATTTGAGTCAGACGGTCTTAACAACAACGGTGGCATTAGTTTCGACTCTGGTAACAACGGTCTGACCATCGGAAATGATAGAGCTATCAACGATGGCACTTTCACTGAAAAAAGCTTCGCGTTTGCCATTGAAACCGGTGATAGCGTCGATGGCTTCCAAGTCATTTACGAACAGGGTGGCACGGGCAACGGTTACAGTCTCTCGATTGCACCTGATGCCGACACCGGAGAACCCACACTATTCGCCTTTGCATGGGGTGAGAATTACTTTGGATCTGGAAATGCGTACAAGGTCATTGAGCTTGGTACGGTTGAGCCGAATACCTCCTATTCGGCTGCGATGGTCCACGACTCTAGGGATGGTGATGGCACATTCACTGGCTATTTGAACGGTGAGCAAGTTGATCAGCTTACAAATGTCCCTGCCATGGGTGGGCATATCGGCGCCGTTAACCTGGGCTTTGCCAATGATACCGTCCGCCCCGACACGTTCGCAGATTACTCCGATGCCAACAGCAATCAGTTCCAGGGCACCATCACCCTCGACAATGGTGAT
>DGNZ01000154.1 GCA_002389175.1 Rhodospirillaceae bacterium UBA4479
GTAGTCAGCATTGAGCACCTCCAGCATCGAAGCGCGCGACAGTCGGCTGATCGAAGCCAGGAACAAACCCGCCAGCGTCACCGCTGGGAGGACGAGGTGATAGGCCGCGTCGAGCGCATAGGGCATGAAGCCCTTGGGCGGCGGCACGCTTGTTAGACCGTAAGCCGGAAAAAGTGGGAGCCAAGAGGCAAATGCAATCAGCATCATCATGCCAAACCAGAATGTTGGCGTAGCATAGCCGATGAGCGAGATCAGCGTAACGACATGGCTGGTCAGGTGGGTCGGGCGCAGGGCCGCTGCGACCCCAAGCACCACTCCCAAAATCGACGATAGGAAAAGCGCCGCCAAACCCAAAAGGATGGTGACTGGCAGCGCCTCGAAGATTACTTCTGTTACCTGCTTGTTGAAATGAAACGAATAGCCCAGATCACCCGTCAGGATGTTTAGAACATAGGTGAAAAGCTGTGTCCCAATCGGCTGATCGAGGCCATAATCTTCTCGGATGCGCTTCACGGCCTCTTCCGTGGCGCCGCCGTCAGCAACCAGAACATCCACAGCGTCGCCTGGAGCGAGTTGGATCAGAAAGAAGTTCAGCACGACTACAGCCAGAAGCAGAGAAATTCCGCTGATAAGCCGTGCTGCAATGCCGCCTTTCATGAACACTTCCTTCTCATCCCATACGGCTCACTTCTTGGCGCCCGCGTTCCACCAAACGCCGTCCATCGGCCCGTAGAAGCCCCAGCCGCCAATCGGCATGTTCTCCAAGCGCACGTCGCGGATCATCTGCGTCGGCGTCTCAGAAATCCAGGTGATCGGCATAGCATCGCGGATACGTTCACCAACTTGACGGTAGAGATCCTTGCGCTTGGTGTCATCCGTCTCGATTGCCGCAGCTTCGAAGAGCGCGTCAGTTTTAGGATCGCAGTGGCCGGATGTGTTGGTGTAAGCCCGGTTCTTGATGTTGTCGCAAACGTAGATACGGCTTACACCTACAGTCGGGTCATGGAAATTGCCTGGCAACATAAGTGCTAAATCGTAGTTCCAGGCGCTCACGCGCTTGCCCCATGAACCAGTGTCGGGCATCTGTTCGCGGTTGATCTTGATGCCAACCTTCGCAAGTTGCGGCACCAAGTATGTGCCCACGGTGATATGCAGGTCGCGCCAGATCGACAGGTGAATGAGCGACAACTCAAATCGATTACCGTCGGAACCTTCGGGATAGCCTGCCTCATCCAGCAGCGCCTTCGCCTGTTCTAGGTTATATTCTAGCGGCGCAGCATCGGACATGCCATAGGGGTTCGAGGCAACGATCGGTCCAGTGGGCACAAAGGTCCGGCCAACATGCAACTTTTCGCTAATGAATGGTCGATTGATGGCCATGGAGATCGCCTTGCGCACCCGCGCGTCGTCAAGTGGAGGCTTGCGGTTGTTCATGTCCATGGCAAAGATCGAACCTGTGGCCTCACAGCAGGGATCCACAACGACTTTGTCTAACTCGTCATATTGCGCGAGGTCGCGATAGGTTGAGAGCGCCGAGCCAGAAGCCAAATGGAACTCCCCGCGCTGGAACCCGACGCGCAGCGCCGACTGGTCGCCCACCACTTGAAAAACAACTTGGTCCAGGTAAGGCCCCTCGTTTACCCAACCTTCAAAAGGTTCGAGCACCAGGTAGGATGGAAGGCCGTTGTCTGATAATTTGAACGGTCCCGATCCGACGGGGTCTGCGTGACGAGGATGTTTCATGAATTTCTGACCATCACCATATACCGCCTTCGGCAGGATCGGTAGAAACCGCGGGCTGGTCATAGAGCGCAAAATGGCGGGTGAGGGTTTGACTAAACTCACCACGATCGTCTGAGCGTTTGGGGTTTCAATTCCACCGATAGCCCCGAACATGGCTGTTCCGAAACGATGGTTTGCGACAGAATTCTCTATCGACCATTTCACATCGGCCGAGGTGATGGCCGAGCCGTCATGGAACTGCGCTTTAGGATGCAGTTTGAACGTGAGCTGCAGGCCGTTGTCAGATACTTGCCAGCTTTTGGCGAGATTGGGCTGCAATTCCCAATCCTCATCCATCCTCAGCAATGTACCGTAAAGTTGCGCCGATACCTGCCCTACAGCCGCTGCAGGATGCAGTGGATTGAGCGACGGAATCTTGACCGACGCTACAACCGCCTTTCCACCTTTTTCCTGCGAAGTAGCAGGAGCAAGCCAGACCAACGTCAGGCCAGAGGCAATCGCAACGACGTGCGCGCAACTTCTTAAAATTGAAAACCACATGTCAGTGTCCTTTCATAGCTTTGGTTTCGGAGGAAATCGCAGTTTTGCCCTTGACGAACGATAGGACTGCGGGCCTATCATCAGCAATATCTATAGAATCGAAGAAGTTTCGGAGGTTGAGATTTTGCCAGTATCCTGGCCTTTTAAGCCACCTAAGTCGGCTTCCAATACCCTGACCGGGCAGGCCGACAGTATGTTGCGCCAGGCCATAATTTCCGGCTATTTGCGGCCCGGTGAGCGTCTGACCATGCGTGGTTTGGCACAGGACATGGGGATGAGCGTCACCCCGATTAGGGAAGCGATTCAAAACCTGATTTCCGAACACGTGCTGCTTATGCAGTCCCCAAAAACGATCATTGTACCGCGCATAGACAAGGTGGCGTGCTTTGAGGTTTTTCAAATCAGGATCGCGCTTGAGACCTTGGCCGCCATACAAGCGATGCCGAATTTGGGTGCTGTGGACTTCCAGAGGTTGCGCGTTATCAATGCGCGTCACCGTGAAAGCCTTGAGCGTTGCGATATCGGAAAAGTTTTGAAGTCCAATAACGATTTTCACTTCTCCATTTATGGCGCTGCTGCGATGCCCAGATTGTTGAACTTGATCGAGACACAATGGCTGCGCATTGGCCCCACATTGAACCTGCTTCATCCCGACTACGTGGGAGGACTGACGGGCAACGACCATCATGAACTTATCATCCGTGCACTGGAAAAAGGTTCCATCCCGCAGGTGCGCGATACGATTAGCCGCGCTCTTGTTTGTGCACAGAATGAAATCATGAAGCGGCTCCCAAATGCTTGACCGCGTGCTGGATTTTGTTATAACACCATGTTATCACATGGTTGTCAAACTTTGTCTTTGCAGGTTGTGAAAATGAGCGTTGGAGCCTGCTGAAGGCCAGCTCCGGCAAGCCAAACTGTTGTCAGCATGGTCTGACATTGGTCGGTCGGACATGTTGGAGGATATCACATGACAAAACCACGAGTCGCCATTCTAGGTATGTTCCTGGAAAGCAACAGATTTTCCCGTACTATGGGAGAACAGCAATTCAAGCAGCAGATCCATTTTGAAGGCGACGAAATCACACTGGATGTTCGCAGTGCAAATCCTAGGCTGATGAAAGAATATGTTGGGTTTTACGCTGGCATGGACCAACGCGGCGATTGGGAGCCAGTTCCGATTCTGGTGACAGGTTGTGGTGCAGGCGGCGCGGCAGACCATGGCTTTTTCAAAGATATTTTGCACGAAATCGAGGAAAGACTCACTAAGGTGGGCAAGCTTGATGGCGTATATATTGGCAATCATGGTGCAATGATCACTACCGAAGAACAGGACGCCGACGGTGTCTTCTATCAAGAGATCCGGCGCATGGTCGGCCCTGATGTGCCGATTGTGGTAACGCTTGACCCTCACGGGAATGTCTCGGACACGATGGTAAATTCAGTCGATATTGCGGTCTCTTACATCACGGACCCGCATACCGATCACGCGGATCGCGGTGCAGAAGTCGCAGGTCTTTTGCACGAGCTTTGGGGCGGCATGATACCGCATGTATTTTCCGTGCGGCTCCCGATTGTGCCGCCAAATGTTGCAACGTTTACAGGATCGGGGGCGTTCGGCGAGATGGTCGATATGGGCCAA
>DGNZ01000422.1 GCA_002389175.1 Rhodospirillaceae bacterium UBA4479
TGAGAAGTTGGTCGTTCCAGACAAAGCCGTTGCGATTGAAGCAATGGTTGTTTCGTCTGCGGTACTCATAAAATATTCACCCGCTGAACCGCGTGCCGCATCCCATTGGACTGTCCCTGTCGCGATCGCGCCGGGGTTTGATAAAATATCGCTTCTAACTTCAAGGACGGTTGATGTGCGAACGTCGGCCAAATCGATGCCTGCGCCTGATAGCACAGTTTCATTGTTGCCATCGGTCAGTTGGAAACTAGAGCCGTTGTTATGTGAGATACGTATCCGCTCTCCGCTACCATCAGGGATGATGCCAGCTGTAAACGTTTGGCTAAGCGTCGTATCGGCATTAATCGCGGCAGCAATCGCAGAAAGAGAACTGTTCGTGCCAACCGCAAGCGTCCCAATGAGCCCGGTTGAATCGCGGAATGTCATTGTGCCTGCTGACGAGACATAAGAAGACGCCTGAACATCTGATTCCCAGACGTTCTCGGTTAAATTGTCGACAAAGAAGTCGTTCAAGCCAAAGAAATTCGAAAACCCTGAGACGGTTTCATCGACGAAACCATCGCCATTCGCATCGTACGCAATTTCGGCACTGGCTTGCGTTGAACCATCTGCAGATGCGGATTCATCACGAAACGCAAGGTTGAGGCTGGTATTACTGATGGCAATATTGAATTTGCCTGATGTGTCGGTCGCTACAGTTGCATTTGGCGCGCCGTTGTTACGCAACCAGTTTTGCATGGTCGTTGCGATGTCGTTGATATGCCAATCGTTACCTGTGCCCCTGGCCGAGAACCCAGCATCGGTCATGATGGTGTTTAATGTAGTGTGAACGCTCTCGTCGCCTGATGAATCAAATAAGATTATGGAAACATCGTCGGCTGAATTCGTGGGATCAAGCTGGATAGCCTGTGTTGTTGGCTCAATAAACGTTCGTGTGCCGCTAAAGCTTTGCGCGCCTGGGAATGCGACCCCAGCATTATGCAATTGGTTTACCGTGTCGCGTAAAGTGGCTGAGAGCTGATCAAGCTGGCTTTGAAGGTTAGGCAGGAAAGAATCCCGCATATCAATCAAACCTTTAACCTGGCCGCCTCGGAATTCAGTTGTCTTGTCGTTCGCTGCAACCTCAGTATTGCCAATAAAGAATCCACCAAAGTCGCCTTCGCCATGTGTGGTCGTCGGTGTAACTGCGGATGCTGAAGTATGGGTGATCACGGGCGGAACGGTATCAACAAGGGTTGAGCCATCAGAAGTAAAGATAGCGACATCACCATCGGATCTGAAAAAGTACCTGATATCGACAAGTTCTGACAATTCGGTGATCCGCGAATCGCGTTGATCTCGCAAATCAGTGGTGTCACGACTGACTGTACCGTTTGAGACGATATCGTCGTTTAATTGATCAATTTCGTTGACCAGCGTATTCATGCGTGTCGCGATATTCGATAATTCCTGATCAGCCTGCAGCCGGAGTTCTTGAACGTTTGTACTCAAATCTTGCAATAGAAGTGCGACGTTTTCGGCTTGGCGAACGACTTCGGTTTTTTCGAGCGCACGTTCTGGAGTGGTGACAAGGGTTTCAACGGATCTCGTGAATTCATCCAATACGTGGGAAATCGATGTGTTGTCACCAGGTGCACCGAACAAGTCCTGCATACGGGACCAGTAATCTTGCTGGATCGCCATTTGGTTGAGTTCGCTGGTTTCTAGGCGAACGCTGCGCAATAACCCCTCGTCGATATTTCGCGAAATAGATGAAATGTTGACGCCGGCACCTGTGCCCGCAAGTGCCTGGTTCTCAAGCGTTACGATCTTTCGCGAATAGCCCTGAGTATTCACGTTGGTCACATTCTGGGCAATGGTGTCCATTATCCGCTGATTGACCAACAATCCGCTCTGCGCTGTTCTTAATGCCTGTGTGATCGAGCCCATATGGCGTCTCTCTTATGATTTAACGCGGTTTTTTGCGTTGGTTTATCGTGGCTTTGCTGCGTTAATTTATAACGTTTGATCCAATGATATCGCGCCGCTGCGAACCTCACTTTTGCCGACTGGCATTTGGGTTGAGCCGCGTTGAGAATACGTGCCAGAGGTGTTGGTTGAATCACGTACAGCCTCGGCAACCATCTCGACGATGCGTTTACTGGCGTACATGGCGGCCTCTAGCATACGTGCGTTTTCAGAAACCAATGTGTCCACGGAGTGCGCCAACTCTTTGAGTTTATGGCGCTCTGCTTCGTCGACATCTTTTAATTGTTCGGGGTCTTCTTGAAGGCCCATGATCCGCGCCTGATAAACACGTCCGATGGTTTCTTTTTCATCCAATAATTCGGCAAGATCATTGTGCCGACGTTCCTTAAGAATCGCGTTCTCACGCTCTAAGACATCGACCAATCGACTAGTGACACTGATCAAATCCGCCATTCGTTTTTCGGGTTCCATTATTTGCCCTCCTGCATCTTGATCATTTCGCGCATGACGCTGTCGGCTAAGCCGATGCCACCCGCACCAGCAATTGCTTTGCCGTATTCATCGATCTGCATGTCACGATAAATTTTCTCGCCTGAACCACCCCCGAAAGGAGAAGAAGGTTCTAGATTTTCGAACATTGGGCGCAGCATTTCGGAAATGAAGACAGCTTCAAATTCTGCTGCAGTCTTCTTAAAGTTCTGCATGTCCGTTGCGGAGACATTACCTTTGTATGCGCTAGCGGCGGTCGCTGGGTCGGGGCGACTAGAAAGCCGAACTGCATCCAATTGTGCACTCATGGCGTCCATTACATCACCTCGATTTCGGCTTGTAGGGCGCCCGCGGTTTTAATCGCTTGCAGGATTGTAATCATGTCTCGTGGACCAATGCCCAATGCGTTAAGGCCATTGACCAATTCCTGAAGGCTGACACTCGGCCGAAGAACTGTCAGTTGACGTTCTTCACCTTCATCGACTTCAATATTGGTGCGATCTACTGTTGTTGTTGTGCCGACCTCTGCAAAAGGACCTGGCTGCGAAACCTGCGGGGTTTCGGTAATTCGAATGGTCAGCGAACCTTGAGCGATTGCGACCGTCGAGATACGAACATTTTCACCCATCACAATTGTGCCGGTTTGTTCGTCGATGACGACCCGGGCGAGTTGATCAGGTTCAACACGAAGCTGTTCTATATCCGTGAGCAGGTTAACGACGTTGTTTCGATAGCTGCGGGGGACTGCTAATTGAATGGTTGTGGGGTCGCTGGCAGCGGCTGCTGCTGTACCCAAAAATGCGTTGATGGCCTGGGATACCCGGCGCGCTGTTGTGAAGTCTGGGTTGCGAAGCGTCAGCTTAACGTTTGTCATGCCGCTGATGTCGTACTCGACTTCACGTTCAATGATGCCACCGCTTGCTATTCTGCCCGAGGTGGGAACGCCTTTGGTCACTGTTTCTGCATCACCCTGGGTTTGGAATCCACCAACAGCAACTTGGCCTTGGGATACGGCGTAGACTTCGCCGTCAGCACCAAGAAGCGGGGTAACCAAAAGTGTGCCACCGAGCAGGTTGCTTGAATCACCCAATGCACTAACCGTCACATCAATGCGTGAACCCTGACGTGCAAATGGTGGCAAGGTTGCAGTGACCATCACTGCCGCGACGTTCTGTGAATCCAGACCTTCGTCGGTTGGCTTAACACCCAATCTGTTGAGCATCGCTTGCAGGCTTTGCTTGGTGAAGTGGCCGTTGGCCAGCGTATCACCCGTGTTGTTGAGACCGACAACCAATCCGTATCCGATCAATAAGTTGTCTCGCACACCTTCAAAATCGACGATGTCTTTGATCCGTGATGCAGCATTGGCGGCGCTGGATGCGGTGAAAAGCAAAACAGCCGCGAGCATCAGTGGCGCGATCATTGAAAATTTTGTCTTTCGGTTTTGCATTCTTTTGCTCATCTCATTTTCCCAACGGCCCTATTTTTATGGGCGATTATTAGATTGCCTCCATATATGCGAATAACGTGCCAGAAATGAATTCCGTAAAATTGTTTTATTTCAATATATTAGAGTTTATCGGTGAGCTGTATGACGACGTTTTATGCCGTTTATTGGGCCACTGGGTAAGTTTTGCCTAAGCATCAAAAACATAGCTAAAACACGAAACCGCCCCATCCATAGACGGGGCGGCGTTAAGTGCGAATACTTGTTTGATTAGCCCTTGAGATCGCGTGCCACGGTGATCATTTCATCGATGGTTTTGAACGATGTGGCATTCATATTGTAGGCATTTTGAGTTTGGATCATACGCGTGAATTCAAGAGCAATATCCACGTTTGAAAGCTCTTGGGCATTCGGCTGGAAGCTTGCTTGACCAGTTTCATCTGCAAAGAACGCGGTGGCCTCTCCAGAGTCAGGGGTTTGAACAAACAGCAAACCATTTTCAGAATCCAGACCGTTCGGGTTTGAAAAGTCATAAAGCGGGACCTTGTAAATGGCCCGCTCTGTGCCATCGCTAAACAGGCCGATAACCTCTCCATCACCATTGAAACTAACGGTGTTTAAACTGGCGGCAGCGAACCCATCCTGGCTGGTTTGGAATGGCGTAAATGCACCGTCAAACTGAGTCATTCCGGACACATCGATGGTGAATGTCGATGTGGCACCATCGTCCCATGTGGAGGTGTACGTTAATTCCGTAGGCGATTGCAGAACCCCTTGTTGAGAAAAAACTAGGTTATCGGTCAGGATTGCAGCGGATGTTGTTGTGATGGCTGTGGCGCCAGAGTTGGCTTCGGCAGCAATTGCAGTCGTCAACGTGACTGCAGATCCAGTCGAATTCACTGATGATATTGTGTAAGTCGCATCGTTTGAAGCTGTTCCTGCAAGAGTGATTTGGTCTCCGGCAACAAGCCCGGAAAACGACTCCGCAACAGGCAGTCCCGTCGTCGAGTTTAGGATTTCGATTGTATTTGTCGTGGAATTAAAAGACATCTCAGACGTTGTGCCGGTGGTCAGACTGAATGCAGAGCCTGGGCTCAATGTGCTGGTCGTCAAGTTGTCGGCCCGTGTATCTATTCGCCAAGTGTTATCCGTCAGGGTCTTGGAAAAATCGAAAGAGATGTTCCGCGCTGTGCCCCCAGAATCGAACGTATCAAAGGTAAATGTCTCTGCAGTGTCGCCGAAGTTGGCGGAAGATGGCAGGTTCAATTCCAAAACGGATTGAGTCGTCGCTTGACCAATATTGATAAATGCAAACTGGTCAACGCGCATAGGTTCCGCAGAACCGGCACTAAAAGTGCCATCTGCTGCGATAGGGGATCCCAAAAGAAAAAGGCCGTTCTTATCCGCCAAGTAACCGTTTGAAACCGTGATTGTCGATCCATCATCAGCTGTAACGGAGCTTGTTGCGCCATCTGCAGTGCTGATTTCAAAGGCACCATCGCGCGTGTAAAACACGCTATCCGAGGATGTTAAATCTGGTTGCACGGCAAAGAAGCCCTGACCAATGATCGCTAAATCAAGAACATTGTTGGATTGTTGAATACGCCCTTGAATGTCGTTGGTTGCACGCGCATAGGGTCTGACACCACCTAAATCGTGTTGCTGGAATTCGTTGTCACTCAGGAGCGTTTCAAACTGCGTATCGGTTCGCTTGAAACCACCTGTATTCACGTTGGCAACGTTATAGCCAATCGTGTTCAGATGATGCGCCTGCGCACGCATACCCAATACCGATGTTTGGAAAAGACCGTTCCCACTCATGGATTGTCCTCTCTTTTCTTTCTGTTTCACCAGAACGTTGATGGATAGACCCACTACGCCCGTTGGCTATTAATAAGCAAAGAGAGTGCCAGTTTTAGAAATCGCATAACTTATTGATAATAATGTGTTAAATATATTATCTGCCGCTTGAAGACGGATGGCTGAGAGCGATCTTGCCGGGCCGGGCTGTGCTGCGGCAATCTTTACCGGGTGGTTGATTTTGGAAAGTAGTGAATTTGTTCTGGGCGAATGCTAACGGAGACGCTTGATCCAGCTTCAGGTAATACAACACCTGGAACGCGGGCTTCTATTGGAGTGTCGTCATCTAATTCCATCATAACGACAGAAGATCGTCCTAATGGTCGGGCCGTGATTACCTTCATTGAGATACCACGATTGGACTCATCAATTAGGAATCCTTCAGGCCGGACTAAGAAGGATAATTCTGTACCATCATTGTATCCAGAAACAGGGAATTCACCGACCTTGGTTTTGATCAAATTGTTTTTAACGATGCCTTCGAATTCATTTACGGGACCAAAGAGTTCAGTGACAAATTGATCATGCGGATGGAAATACAAATCTGTGGGGGAACCATCTTGAAGGACTTGTCCTTCATTCATAACAAGAATGCGATCAGCCATGAACATGGCTTCTTCTGGGTCGTGGGTAACCATAAGAGTTCCAACGCCTGTATCCTTGATTGTGCGGAGTGTTTCCGTCCGAACTTGTGCGCGTCTCGTGACGTCTAAGCCGGAAAACGGCTCATCCAACAGCAGCACATTTGGGCCAGGTGCCAATGCCCGTAGAAGTGCGACTCGTTGTTGCTGACCGCCAGAAAGCGTATGCGGGTATGCTTCTGCGTATCCAGAAATGCCCATATTTGCCATGCTTTCGGCGATCAATGACTGATGAGCAGATCGATTTTTTTTTGCGATGCCAAAGCTTATGTTTTCTTGAATCGTGAGGTGTGGGAATAAGGCATAATCCTGGAACATTAAGCCAACACCACGTTTTTCGGGTGGTAAGTTTAAAGACCTGTCTGCGTCTGCAACGAGTTCGCCGCCAATCTCGACCTGGCCGCTTTGTATCGTTTCTAGCCCCGCAGCTATCCGAAGCAGCGTCGTTTTTCCACAACCGCTCGGACCCAAAAGACACACAAGTTCGCCCGGTGCCACCGAAACAGAAACATTGCGGAGAACTTGATTGCTGCCAAACGCATGGGAGATGGCGCGTAAGTGAAGGCCGCTCAAAGGTTTACCCTTGTTCCGTTAAGAAGATGATCCTGGACGCGATCGCGTGATCGTGACGCTTAACAAGATCACGGGAATAATACCCGCACCCACAATGGTCAACGCCCCCAGAGCGGACTCTTCGATGAGTTCGTCAGATGCGTATTGATAGACGAACGTTGCCAGAGTGTCGAAATTAAATGGGCGAAGGATGATCGTCAGCGGCAATTCCTTCATACAGTCCACAAAAACAAGGATTCCGGCGGTCATCAAACTGCCCCGCATCAGCGGGAAATGAATGGATTTAAGGGCGCCAAATGGCGTTGCGCCCAGGGTTCGGGCAGCCCCATCCATATTGGGCGTGACTTTGTCCAAACTTGATTCAGCTGCACCATAGGCTAAGGCCAAGAAACGAACCAGATAACCATATAAGATCGGGACGATGGTGCCGGCCATCAGCGCACCTATGGCCAAGCCCGCGTAATCACCGAACATCGATATCATACTGTCGAGTGCACCCAATGGCCAAAGAACGCCGACAGCGAGGATCGCGCCCGGAATCGCGTAACCAATACTTGCAGCGCGCGCTGCAATCTTAACGGCGGGGCTGGGTGATAACCGAACGGCATAGGCCAAGAAAAGACCAATAAGTACGGCGATAACAGCCGCTGTCATTGATAGGGTCAGGCTATTGACCACGAAACTGAAATAATTGGCGGCCAAGGTTTCTTCATAGAATTTCAGGGCATAATTCGAGAGCACAATTGCGGGCAAAACAAAACCAAGAACAACAGGAGCGGCACACATAAAGAACGCGCCGACCGCGCGTTTGCCTCGCAACCGATAGCTGGGCAATTCTGAGTACTTCATTGAGGTGTTGTGGAATTTTTTACCCCGTCGTGCCATTCGCTCTAGCACAATCAGTACCAAGACAAATGCCAGTAAAACTGTGGATAACTGAGCGGCACCTGCAGTGCTGTTCATGTTCAGCCAAACGTCAAATATCCCGACCGTAAAAGTCTGTACGGCAAAATAATCGACGGTCCCAAAATCATTGAGCACTTCCATTAGTGCGAGCATCACGCCGACAACAATGGCAGGACGGGCGAGGGGGAGTGCGATGGAAAAGAAGCTTCCCCATGATGATTTCCCCAGTGTACGCGCAACTTCTAGTGCGCATACTGACTGTTCAAGAAATGCCGCACGGGCCAAAAGATAAACATACGGATACAAGACCAAAGTCAGCACCCATATGGCACCGGGCAATGACCTAATTTCTGGGAACCAGTAATCTTGCGGGCGCGTCCACCCAAATATGTCGCGCAGGAAAACCTGAACGGTTCCCGCATATTCTAATTGGTCGGTTATGACGAAAGCGAGCACATAACCAGGCACCGCGAGAGGCAATAACAATGCCCATTCAAATATTTTTGATCCTGGAAACCGGCACATTGTTACCAACCATGCTGTACTTGTGCCGATCACCGTCGTGCCGACGCCGACGCCAATCATAAGTATCAATGTTTGTTGAACGTACGTGCCCAAGACGGTGTTATATAAGTGTTGCCAGATATCACTGGTATCCGTGATCGCCATGATCAGAACTGTGGCTATGGGAGCGCCAATCAGGGCCGCGACAAAGAACGCGAACAAGGTCCATCTGTCCAAACGCCCTGTCAGGCGGAGAGAGCGTGATCTTGGTGCTTCGGCGGCTATGGTTGTCATGAATGACGAGCCCTTAAAACGCGAAACGAACGCCCTGCGGTGCAGGGCGTCCTAATCGAACTTCGTGATGAAAGTGTGTTTAGCGTCAGCTTGTTGGCCCTTCGTTGAACTTCACTTCATCAACCAACTTTGTCGCGGCTTCGCGAAGGCGTGCGATGTCTTCCATGCCAAGATTGTCAGCTTTCAAATCGCCCCATGATGCGACAAGCGCTGATGGCTGCACATCCTTGTGGACCGGGTATTCGTGGTTCACCTCGGCGTAAATAGCCTGTGCTTCTTTGCCAGAAAGCCACTCAACCAACTTGACGGCAGCATCGCGGTTTTTGGCATTTTTAAGGACGCCCGCACCCGAAACGTTCACATGCGCGCCGCGGTCAGCTTGGTTCAAGAAAGTGATGCGAACAGCGTCCGCCCATTTTTTTTGTTCAGGTTTCTTATCGTTGGTCGCCATTGCGCCCAAATAATATGTGTTTGCGATCGCAATGTCGCACACGCCTTCATAAACGGCTTTTGCTTGCGCGCGGTCATTGCCTTGTGGTTTGCGTGCTAAGTTCGCTTTCAAACCTTCGAGCCATGTTTTGGTTTCTGATTCACCTTTGTGAGCAATCATCGAGGCAATGAGAGCGACGTTGTAAGCATTTTTGCCGGAGCGAATGCAAATACGACCTTTGAATTTTGGATCGGCTAATTCTTCATACGTCGTGAGTTCGCTCTCTTTGACGCGCTCTTTGGATACCATTGCGATACGTGCACGTTGGGTCAGACCAAACCAAAGGCCACCTGGATCACGCAAATTGGCGGGGACATTCGCTTCTAAAACGTCAGACTTAACGGCATCAAATACACCAGCTTGTTTGAGGGCATAAAGACGACCTATATCGACTGTCAGCACAGCATCAGCGGGGTTGTTAGAGCCAGCGGCTTGGATTTTTTCGAGCATACCCTTTTTGGCGAAAACAACATTCACTTTGATTCCAGTTTGCTCTGTGAACTTAGTCATCAAAGGCTGGATAAGGAATGGCTGACGATAAGAATAGAGATTGACCTCATCAGCAGCTTGGACCGGCAGAGCGATTATCGCAGAACTGGCGATAACAGCGGATAAACAAGAAAATTGGATAAGTCGTTTAAGCATCGATTAGCTCCTCGGGGACCGTGATCGATAGTCGATCATCAGCATGCAATGTTTCACTTTATTTGACATTCTTCGTCAAGCAATTTGTTGAGAATGATTATCATTCACCTAGATGTTATAGGTCGGGTGCTTTGCAATTGCAAGTCATTCTCAAATAGAAATTTAATGATTTCTCGCTTCTATCGGATTCAAGCGTGCAGAAATGCGACATAGGCAAATCTTTGATCCTGTTGTATTAATAGCGGAGCGACAATCTTGTGGCAGATAAAAAGCCTATGTTCAGGAATGTTTGATGAAAGTTTCTAAGACCGGAGGAACCGCAGGTCCAGACTCGGCCCGCAAGAAATCCAAACAACCAGACGGTGACAGCGGTTTTGCGGACGCATTGAAATCGGCGTCTGGCGCAAGTGCGACTGAACAAGCCCAATCAACCAATTCCGTCGGCCATGTCGATGCCTTATTTGCTGTCCAGCAGACGGCGGATGCGACTGATCACAAATCCCGTGGGTTGATGATGGACTTCGGGAATGAAATGCTTGATCGGTTAGAACAGTTACGCCTTTCAATCCTCAATGGTAGTGTCCCCAAAGATCGTTTGCAGGAAATGGCGCGACGCTTGCGCGAACGAACGTCAAATAGCGATGATCCGCGTCTTAATGACTTGATTAAAGACATCGAACTTCGGGTTGAAGTAGAGATCGCAAAACTGCGTCGTTAAGCACAATACAGAATAACCATAAGAATCAATTGGATAGCGTATTTTCGCTCGCAAAATCTTCGCTTGCAGATACAAACACGCCCGATTATATTCCCGGCCTCTGGCAAACCGATAATCTGGGAGCCCATGGCGTCATGAGCATCACGCTACCGCCCGAATACAAACCGAACAAAAAAGAACCATTCATGAATCCCCGCATGCGGGAGTATTTCCGCAAGAAGCTTTTAGATTGGCGGACTGAATTGGTTAAGGAATCAAATGATACCCTTCAAAACCTTCAAGAAGGGGGTATCGTCGAACCTGATATCGCTGATCGCGCTGCGGTTGAGACGGACCGTTCCTTGGAATTGCGTACACGAGATCGTGCGCGCAAACTGATTTCCAAGATCGACCAAGCGCTGGAACGTATCGAAGATGGTTCATATGGATATTGTGAAGAGACCGATGAGCCAATCTCAATCGCCCGCTTAGAAGCGCGGCCGATTGCGACAATGTCGATCGAAGCACAGGAACGTCACGAGCGGATGGAGCGAACCCACCGCGACGACTAAAAGCCCGAACATTGAATTCAAGAGATAGCCACGGTCTGCAGGGGCCGTGGTTTTTCTTTGCCAAAAAAAAGGCCGAAGCATTCTGCCCCGGCCAAAAGTTGTCTAGGTGTTAAATGAACCTAGAACGGGAAAAGGATGTCCCACAGCTGCATGCCCCAGCGTGGTTGCTGGAGCTGGCTTAAGGTGCCGCTGCCGCCGTAAGCGACGCGCATTTCGGCAATCTTGTCGTGGGTAATAGTGTTATCGCTTTCGATGTCTTCGGGACGAACAACGCCTGTGACCATCAGCTCGCGAAGTTCGGCATTCACCAGGATTTCTTGACGACCCATGATGACAAGAGATCCATTCGGCAG